>CAMWOK010000288.1 GCA_947175845.1 uncultured Lachnospiraceae bacterium
GGTGAGGAGGGGGTCGGCATTGTCGCTTTCTGCGATGGGGTGAGCGCGGCGGCAAATGTTCTCGAACAGGTTTCTGTCATGCCGGTCAAATACATAAAACGCCTTGAGGAGGATGTGCAGCGGATCAACGGCACGAGCGAGGACACTGTGTGCATTGATTTTTGCGCCGGGAATGACGCCTGTGTGCTGACCACGATCAACACAGTGCTCAGGAGAAGGGATATTCCATTGGTTGGCGGTACAGGCGATGCGGGAAAGGTGTCTGTCAACGGAAGGATTTATCCGGATGCAGTGGCATATGCGATCGTGCGCAATCAGGGTGGCAGGGTTAAGACATACAAGGAGAATATCTACCGCAAGCACGGCAATTATCGCTTTATCGCTGCAGACACAGACCGGGAGAATTATGTGATCGGAACATTAAATGGAAAGTCTGCAAAGCAGGTCTACAAAAATATTCTGCATGTGACAGATGAGGAAATTCTGACACAGACCTTTCAAAATCCATTTGGAAAAATAAACGGGGATGACACCTGTATTATTTCTATTAAAGAGGTGCAGGGAGATGCGCTTGCTTGCTTTCGCCAGGTCAATGACTCGGATGTGCTGATTCTGCTGGAACTTGCGGACTACGAGGCTGTCGTGCAGCGCACGATTCAGAAGATCAGCAGCGATTTCCCAAGGCGATCTGCCGTTTTTTCGGTCACTTGTCTGTTTCGCTATAAGCTGTTCTGTGAGCGCGGCTACATGGAGACCTATCTGCAGGACATGGCGGAGCTGGGAAGCCATGCAGGTCTGGTCGGGTACGGAGAACATTACAATAACCGGTTTGTCAATCAGTCTATGACTTGTGTGGTATTTGAATAAGAGGGGGAGTACAGAATGGCATTTTCAAAAATACATTGGAAAAAGACTGGGGAAAGGCAGAGTGAAGGGCCGGGGATGTATCCGGTGGCTCATGTGGCGGACAGTCTGAAAGAATATCAGAGGGAGCTGGTCAGCAAGGAGGTCGAATCTCTGTGGGAGCTTGGCATGGTGGGCAGTTCTTTTACAGGGGTTATGAGAGAGGCGGATCATTTTCATGAAAAGCTGTCTGATTTTGAGCAGTCGTTCTCAGAGATCAACAGTGTGGCAGGTCAGTTTGCACAGGTGCGCGGGGCGATCGGCGAGGCCGTCTCGGAGGCGCAGGGAAAGGTGGAGGAGTTAAAGTACACCTCCGTGCAGGTCGAGAAATCCTACAGTGACATGGAGCAGACTTTTGTGCAGCTGCAGGTCTCAGTGGAGGGCATTCAGCGGTGCATGAAAAAAATTATTTCGATTGCGGATCAGACGAACATCCTTGCGCTCAACGCGTCGATTGAGGCAGCGCGCGCAGGCCAGTTCGGCAGAGGGTTTGCGGTGGTTGCAACGAATGTGAAGGAGCTTGCCGACGAGATCAAGCAGCTTGCCGAGGAAGTGGACGCCGGCGTCCATGAGGTGGAGCGCGGAACGGGCGAACTCAACAACAGCATCTCAGCGTCACAGCGGGCGCTGGGTCAGAATATTGACACAGTGAACAGCACGTACGAGTCCTTTAACAAGATCATCGAGACGGCGGAAGATACGGTGTCCGTGCAGTCTGAGATCTCCCGCGTGATCGATGATGCGCACAGGGAGCTGCAGACGATCGGACAGTTCTTCGACGATATCAAACAGCAGTATCAGAAGGTTATGGAGCATATCGAGCGCGCAAATAATCTCGGCACGACAAAGAGTGCTATTTTTGAGGATATGGACAATATTATCTCGCAGATAAAGCCGATGATTACCGAGGTGAATCCGCAATGAAACGGGTTGAATTATGCGAAACTTTGCGATATAATTTTGAGTATGTAAGAAAAGCGATAGCTGTATAAATAATAAAAGTGGAGTTCAGGAGGGAAATTATGACAGTACAGGAGTTCTATGATGAAGTGGGCGGAGATTACAATGAGATTATGTCACGTCTCAGGACAGAGGACAGAATCAGAAAGTTTGCAGGAATGTTCACGAGGGACGAGAGCTATCTTTCCCTGGTTCGATGCATCAATGAGGGGGATGCGGACGAGGCGTTCCGGGCGGCACACACGATGAAGGGCATGTGCCAGAACATGGCATTCACGCGCCTTTACAAATCCAGCCACGAGATTACCGAGGTGCTTCGGGGGAAGGATCTCGAAACTGCAAAACAGATGCTTGAAGTGGTTACGGAGGATTACAATATTGTGATCGCCGGGATTGAAAAGCTGTTGGCGCAATAGGGGAAAGGAATAGAGCAGACATGGAAGCAATGGAAAAAAATACAATCTTAATCGCGGATGACGCGGAGATTAACCGCGAGATGTTAAAGTTTATCTTTGACGAGCAGTACAGTATTATCGAAGCCCGGGACGGCGAGGAGGCGATCAGCTGCATCATGGAAAACAGCGACAAGATCTGTCTGACGTTCCTCGATCTTCTGATGCCGAAAAAGTCGGGGCTCGACGTGCTGCGTTTTATGAACGAGGCAGATTACATAGATTTTATCCCAGTCATTATGATTACAGGCGAGGCGACGGACGAGACGGACGAGAAGGCGTACGAGTACGGTGCGTCCGATATTATCTACAAGCCGTTTGCGCCCAATGTGGTTATGAGACGCGCCAAAAATATTATGGAGCTCTTTGAGCACCGCATTTATCTCGAACAAAAGCTTGAAAAGCGCACAAGACAGCTCCGGGAGAGCCGCGAGAAGCTCGAGAGAAGCAATGAGTTTTTGATTAACGCGCTGAGTTCCGTTGTCGAATTCAGAAGCCTTGAGTCGGGAGAACATATCCAGCGCATAAAATATTTTACCAGGCTTTTGCTGAAACACATTATGGAAATGTATCCCGGGTACGGTATTACCGAGGAGCAGGCAGCACTGATTGTCAATGCGTCGGCGCTCCATGATATTGGAAAGATCGCGATACCGGACAGTATCCTGCTCAAACCTGGAAGGCTGTCGGAGGATGAGTTTGCGGAGATGAAGAAGCACACCATGTATGGATGTGAGCTTCTGGAGAAGTTTAAGCAGGATGACAACGAGTTTTATCATTACTGCTATGATATCTGCAGATACCACCATGAGCGCCATGACGGGAACGGGTATCCGGACAATTTGAAAGGTGATGAAATACCGATATGGGCGCAGGTTGTGGCGATTGTCGATGTGTATGATGCCCTTGTGAGCAAGCGCGTGTACAAAGATCCGTTTGCGGCGGAGGAGGCTGCGCGCATGATTATAGACGGCGAGTGCGGTGAGTTCTCACCGGAGGTGCTCGACTGTTTTGTGAACGCAAAGCAGGAGCTTTTCACAATGACGGAGGATGAGTTTTCATTCGCTGACGTGATGGTCAGATAGGGCGGGTCTGTTTCCCGCCTTTACACAAAAATCAGACATTTACTAGACAATTTTATCAAGTTTCTGTATAATTATGGTTAGGCATCAAAAAGATGGAAGACGACAGGCATATGGAGGCGGACAAATGGGAAGGAATAAGAAGTATAAAAGGTCAGTCTATCAGTCTCTGGCTGTGATCACCCAGTTTGGCATCAATATGATCGTTCCAATCTTTATGTGCTCTTTTGCGGGTCTGTTTCTGGATAGGAAGTTTGGAACCGCATTTTGGTTTGTCTTACTGTTCTTTGCAGGAGCCCTTGCGGGCTTTCGGAATATCTATATTCTGGCAAGGAAGATCTACGAGGGAGATAGGCAGGATGAAGAACAAAATTAAGAAGATCAATACGGCGCTGCCGGGACTGCTTGTCGGAATTGTCCTGTCTGGCATTGTGTGCCAGGCGGTCATATTTTTTCTCGTGGAGGATAAGGCAGGCTGCAGTGTGGGGCTCTGGACAGGGGTGCTCACAGCAATATTTATGGCCTTTCACATGGCGGTCACACTCAATTCTGCCGTTGAAAGAGATGTAAAGGGGGCGCAGGCAGCAGCAACGAGGCAAAATATCATCAGGTATCTGGTGGTGGTTATCATTCTGGGAATCCTGATGCTGACGGGGGTTGGCAATCC
>CAMWOK010000289.1 GCA_947175845.1 uncultured Lachnospiraceae bacterium
AGATTACAGGGTTTCCGGTACTGCGCAATGATACGGCACAGTATTATCCGGTTGGAGAACTCCTGTTTGAAGAGATGCTCTCCGCGCTGAGAGAGGCAAAGCGGTATGTATTTATCGAATATTTTATCGTTCAGGAAGGTGTGCTGTGGCAGACCATGGTCGACATTATGGAACAGAAGGTACAAGAGGGCGTGGACATCCGGGTTCTGTATGATGATATTGGAAGTATTGGCACATTTTCACACAAAAACAGGATATCCCTGTTGAAAAAAGGGATAAAATGCGAGAAGTTCAATCCGATGATTGTGCTGAGCGGGGCATTAAACAATCGGGATCACCGCAAAATAATGGTGGTGGACGGCAGTGTGGCATTCAGTGGAGGAATCAACTTGGCGGACGAGTACATCAATGCGGATCATCCGTTTGGCCACTGGAAGGATATCGGTTTTCGGATTACGGGGGATGCCATCAGAAGCTACGCGTATATGTTCATACAATTCTGGAATGCGTCCTCGTTTGACCAGATTTCAAAGGATCTGGTCGGCGGTGATTATGACCAGCTGCGCGTGCAGGATGATCGCGAGTTTGACGGATATGTACAACCGTATTACGACTCGCCCAACCGCGAGGAGGCGGCAAGCAACAATCTGTTTATAGACCTGCTTGGTCAATCGCAGCATTACGCCTGGTTTTACACGCCTTATCTGCTGCTGGGAGACTGCATGCGGGATGAGTTTGTTCGGGCTGCAAAAATAGGCGTGGATGTGCGTATTATCATGACGGGAATCCCGGATAAAAAGGTTGTATACCGCATGTCGCGCAGCTATTACCGCGATCTGCTCGAGTCGGGTGTCCGGATTTTTGAGTACACGCCGGGATTTGTCCACGCAAAAGCCTGCCTTGTGGATGACTGCATTGGTTCAATCGGAACAGTCAACCTTGACTACAGGAGTCTATATCTCCATTATGAGTGCAATGCGTTATTTTACAGAGCTGCCCTGCTTGCAGATCTGAAACAGGATCTGCAAGCGTCCATGGCGGTCAGTGCCGAACGCACGCTGGCAAATGAAAAGAAGGGGTTGTTCCCGCGGATTATCGACGGGGTGCTGCGCATCTTTGCACCGCTGGTCTAAAATAAAAGATATGAAAAAGGAGAGAAGAATATGTATATAGGAAACCATCTGTCATCAGCCAAGGGGTTTGAGGATATGGGAAAAGAGGCACTGAAACTGGGGGCGAACACGTTTGCTTTTTTCACAAGAAATCCAAGGGGCGGTGCCGCGAAACAGATTGAACCGGAGGATGCGCTGCGGCTTATCAGACTGATGGAGGAGCATCACTTTGGAAAGCTTGTCGCCCATGCGCCATACACGTTGAATGTATGTGCGGAGAAGGAAAACATTAAAAAGTTTTCGCGCGATGTACTTGCAGACGATCTCGAGCGGATGGAGTACATCCCGGGAAATTATTATAATTTCCACCCGGGTTCCCATGTGGGTCAGGGGGCTGAGGCGGCGATTCCCATGATTGCAGATGCCATCAACTGCGCACTCAAACCGGACTACAAAACAACAGTTCTTCTGGAGACGATGGCGGGGAAAGGCTCCGAGGTGGGAAGAACCTTCGAAGAACTTCGGGCGATCCTTGATCTGGTGGAGCTTAAGGACAAGGTCGGCGTGTGCTTTGACACCTGCCATGTGTGGGATGGCGGGTATGACATCGTCGGCAATCTGGACGGTGTCTTAGAGGAGTTTGACGCGGTGATCGGACTGGACAGGCTCAAGGCAGTCCACTTTAATGACAGCATGAATGTGCGCGGTTCCCATAAGGACCGGCACCAGAAAATAGGTGAGGGCGAGATTGGCAGGGACGCGCTGCGGGCTGTGGCCAAGCATCCGCTTTTAGCAGGAAAGCCATTTATTCTGGAGACGCCAAATGACGATGATGGGTATATCAGAGAGATTGCCATGATAAAAAGCTGGTAAAAAAGTGTGTTCGCGAATGCATTTTTATGTTGCAAAGAAGGGTACATGGGAGGTAATATGAATATAGAGGAAAAAATCAGACGGATTAATGAACTGTATCACAAATCACAGGCGGAAGGTCTTTCCGGGGAGGAGAAGGAGGAACAGGCGCAGCTGCGCGCGGAGTATATCGCAAATGTGCGCGCCAATCTGAGGGGACAGCTCGACAACATCTCCATTCAGGAGGCGGACGGAAGCATTACAAACCTTGGGGAGCGCGCCAAGGGCAGATCCAGAAAGTGACACAGATAAAGTGCCGCGAAATCCGGAGTAAAATTATGAAACGGTTTCACGATAAAAATGGAGTGGAGAGATGGAGACAAAAGCTGAGATCAGAAAACGAATACTTGAGGTTCGGAAAGGGCTGACTGACAGGGAAGTCAGATCCAAGAGCGAGGCTATCGTGCAAAAGGTGATAAAGACGCCGGAATACAGGGAGGCTGGCAATGTTCTGCTCTATGCTGACTACTGCCGCGAGGTGATGACACGCGGAATCTTCGAGGATGCGCTTCTTCACAGGAAAAAAATATATTTTCCACGGGTGGACAAGGCGAGAAACACAATGCTTTTTTTTCAGGTAATTTCTGTCAGACAGCTTGTGCGGGGATACATGGATATTCTCGAGCCAAGGGAGGATAACCACATGTGTTACGAGTTCCAGCCAAAGGAGGACACGCTTGCAATCCTGCCCGGCGTGGTGTTTGATACGGCGGGATACCGCATTGGCTACGGCAAAGGTTTTTATGACAGATTTCTCGCGGACAAACGGCAGATTTCCACGATGGCGCTGGCGTACTCCTGCCAGATCATAGACGAGATACCGCGGGATGCGCACGACATCAAGATGGATAAGGTTGTGACGGAGGAGATTATCTATTCGTTTTTGCGAATATAGCAGGAGAGAACTTATGGATGCTGCACGGGAATGTGCGGGAAGAAAGATGGAGGCGGATAAATGACGATAAGGGAAATAGCGGCGGCGATGAAGCTTGACAGTGCGCAGATGGCTTCCAGGTCAGCACAAATCAGAAATCAGGCACTTGCCAGCATTGCCAGGGCGCTTGCTGCCAATCAGGACGCTGTGTGCAGTGCCAACGCGCAGGATTGGGAGGAGGCGGCGCAGAGCAACATCCCGGAGGCGGTTGTGAAGCGGTTGAAATTCGGCCCGCAAAAGCTTGCAGATGTGCTGAAAGGGATTGAGAATCTGATAGAACTGCCCGATAAAGTATATGAGACACACTTTGTCAGGGAGCTCGACGAGGGGCTCACGCTTGTGCGGGAAAGCTGTCCGATCGGCGTGATCGGCGTGATATTCGAGGCGAGGCCGGATGTGCTGGTGCAGATAGCAGGCCTGTGTATCAAGAGCGGCAACTGCGCGATATTGAAGGGCGGAAGCGAGACAAAACATACCAACAAGGCGTTGTTTTCCCTCATCTATCAGGCTGCTGTGGAGAGCGGGCTGCCAGAGAACTGTCTGTTTCAGGCGCAGCAGCGGGACGAGATCTCAGAGCTTCTTGCATGTCATGAGTCGGTTGATTTATTGATTCCACGCGGTTCCAACGCCTTTGTGCAGCATATCATGAATCACACGAGAATCCCTGTGATGGGGCATGCGGACGGTATCTGTCACATTTATGTCGATAAGAAGTTCGATATCGAGAAGGCAGTTCCGATTATCATCGATGCCAAGACGCAGTACACAGCGGCGTGCAACGCGGTGGAGACGCTGCTGGTGCATCAGGATGCAGTCGACGCGCTGATGCCGCGGCTGAGAGAGGTGTTTTGTGCGCATAAGATTGAACTGCGCGCCACAGCGGATATCGCGGAGCGGTATGGCTGCAGTCTGGCTGCGGACGAGGATTTCGAGACAGAGTACCTCGATCTGATTCTCTCGGCAAAGACTGTGCAAACCATAGACGAGGCAGTTTTACATATCAACAAATACGGCTCGCACCACACCGACTGCATTGTCACGGAAGATGCAGAAGCGGCGGAGTATTTTATGCGGATGGTCGATACCGCCGGTG
>CAMWOK010000290.1 GCA_947175845.1 uncultured Lachnospiraceae bacterium
GGCGGTTGACCAGACGCGCGGCTGGTTCTACTCGCTGATGGCGGAATCCACGCTGCTGTTTAACAAAGCTCCGTATGAAAATGTTATCGTGCTGGGGCATGTTCAGGATGCGAACGGACAGAAAATGTCAAAGTCAAAGGGCAATGCGGTAGACCCGTTCGAGGCGCTCGAGACCTACGGTGCAGATGCAATCCGCTGGTATTTTTACGTCAATTCCGCGCCGTGGCTTCCGAACCGTTTTCACGGTAAGACGGTGCAGGAGGGACAGCGGAAATTCATGGGAACACTGTGGAACACCTATGCATTTTTTGTGCTCTACGCAAACATTGACGCGTTTGACGCGACAAAGTACACGCTCGAGTACGACAAGCTTCCGGTGATGGACAAATGGCTTCTGTCAAAACTCAACACGGTTGTCGGCACGGTGGACAAAGACCTTGAAAATTACAGAATTCCCGAGGCGGCAAGGGCGCTGCAGGAATTTGTGGACGAGATGAGCAACTGGTATGTGCGGCGCAGCCGCGAGCGCTTCTGGGCAAAAGGCATGGAGCAGGACAAGATCAACGCGTACATGACCCTTTATACGGCGCTTGTGACCATCTCCAAGGCGGCGGCGCCCATGATTCCGTTTATGACGGAGGATATCTACCGCAATCTTGTGTGCAGTGTTGACAAGTCCGCGCCGGAGAGCATTCATCTGTGCGATTTCCCGGCTGTGGATGAGACGTTTATCGACAGGCAGCTCGAGGCGGATATGGAGGCGGTTCTTAAGACGGTCGTGATGGGACGCGCCTGCAGAAACACGGCAAACATCAAGAACAGACAGCCAGTCAGCACCATGTTTGTCAAGGCGCCGTTTGCGCTGGGCACGTTTTACCAGGAGATTATCGAGGAGGAGCTCAATGTCAAGAAGGTCGTGTTCACGGACGATGTGAGGGAGTTTACGACCTACACGTTCAAGCCGCAGTTAAAGACAGTGGGGCCAAGGTACGGCAAACAGCTCGGGGGCATCAAGGAGCATCTTTCGTCCATCGACGGAAACGCAGCCATGGACGCGCTCAAGAAGGACGGCGTGATCACGTTTGATGTGAATGGCACAGAGGTGAGGCTTGCAGAGGAAGATTTGCTGATTGACATCTCCCAGAAGGAGGGCTATGTGACTGAGGCGGACAACACGGTGACGGTCGTGCTCGACACCAATCTGACGGACGCGCTTGTCGAGGAGGGTTTTGTTTACGAGGTTATCAGCAAGGTGCAGACCATGCGCAAGGATTCCGGCTTTGAGGTGATGGACCACATCCGCGTGTACATCAGCGGAAACGAACGGATTGCCGGGGTTGTGCAGAAAAATGAGAAGGCGATCGGCGAGAAGGTACTGGCGGATGCGTTTGTGTATGGTGAGAGTGCTGTGCCAAACGCGAAAGAGTGGAATATCAACGGTGAGAACGCCACAGTCGGCGTGGAGAGAACATGAGAGAGGGCCGCAGAATCATAAAGATAATACTGATTGTAATCGGTGCGCTGCTGGTGGTTTTTTCCGCCGCGTCGTACCTGATCATCAATCATTTTATGAAAGAATATTTTGACCGGACAGAGCAGAAAAAGTACGCGCAGGAACTGCGCTGGGCAGATTATACAGATTTTCCGAGAGAGACTGTGACCTTTGCCTCCGGGGAAGAGACGCTGACCGGGTATATCTACGGGAAGGAGAACACAAGGGGGCTGGTGGTCATCTCACACGGCCTCGGCGGGTTTTCGGAAGGGTACATCAGTGAGACGAAGTACTTTGTCGACAGAGGTTTTATGGTGTTTGCCTACGACAATACGGGCAGCGGCGCCTCGACGGGAGACAGCTGTGTGGGGCTGGTGCAGTCGGTGATCGACCTGGACAGCGCGCTGACTTATGTGGAGCAGAACCCTGTGTTTGACGGGCTCCCCATCTGCCTCTACGGACACAGCTGGGGCGGCTTTGCCACGACTGCCGTGCTGAATTTCGACCACGATATCACGGCGGTGGCAAGCCTTGCAGGGTACAATGACAGCATGGAGGAGATGATGTATGTCGGAAAGAGCCTGGTCGGTCCGTTTGTCTATGCGGAGTACCCGTTTATCTGGCTCACCCTGCGCGCCAGCTTTGGCGACAAGATGAACCTCACAGCGGTGAACGGAATCAACCGTTCTCCACACACGGCAGTGATGATTATACAGGGCGATCTGGATGATTTTGTAGGGTTTGACGGCCCATGCATCTATGCAAACCGCATGTGGATGAAGCGCACGGACGTTGTGTATGTGCTTCTGGAGGGGCGGGGGCACGGAGACCTGATGCTGGATCCCGGCGAGGAGCGCCTCAATTACAAGAAAAAGGTGGACGAGGAGTACGAACAGCTTACGGGGCAGTATGAGGGAAATATTCCAGATGAGGTGGAGAAGGCGTGGAATGGCACGCTGGACAAGGAGCTGCTCTCCCGGCTGGACGAGGAGTTGTTTGCAGATATCGTGGCGTTTTATGAGGAGGCAATCGGCGAGTACAGCGAATAATACTTGACTGACACATTGACTTTTGGATGATTGCACATCATCCGAGTTGTCGTCAATCGCTACAGAGACCACTGCGCATCATTCCTTCGCCGTGCATAGGAACAATGATACTGTGTTGAGGTATCAGGAATTATTATTTGCTGCAATATGAAAAAAGGCTGTACAGGAGAAATTCTGTGCAGCCTTTTTTCATATTGCAGTTCGTTGCGGATATATAGAACTGATATTCTGTTATCTGGATATGTACATGTGATGCGGCATGGTCATGAAGCTGATGCAGGAACTTTTCTGTGCGGTGATCCGGCACCGTATCACTTTGACATTATGGCGCGTGCTGTCCGCTCAAAGGCGTCTGCAAACAGGGCATCTGTCGACAGGTCCGAGTACCAGCTGCGGTCGAGGCAGTCCCAGAAGATATTGACGGCCTCCTCGTCCATGACCGAGTCTACCTGTCTGCCGTTCACATAGCACATATAACCTCCAGCATTGTCGATATCTTCCTCCGCAAAGTACATGTAGAGGAAGGTTGCCTCGTTGTCAATGTGCTCTTCATAGTAATCCTGCGCAAACGCTTCCTTCTGAGCGTCCGTGACAAGTTCAGAGTGGTAGTCCAGCAGGACAATCCAGGGCTGGACGCCGGTCAGATCGTAGAAAGTTTTGAGTTTTGTTCCGGTACTCGCAACGGAATCAAACCAGCCAATTTCATCCACAATACAGTGGCTGTCAAAAGTGAGACCGGAGTCCAGTTTTTCCCGGTTTCTGGTGTCCGCTGTGATGGAGATGCTGTCAGAACTGCTGGTTTTAGTCTGGCCGACAGCAGATGTGAGTACTTTAAATATCACGAACAGCACCAGAAACAAGGTAAGCACGCTTGCGAACGTCTTGCTAGATGAGCTGTGGGAGCGATAGGAATAGCCAGTGTTGTTAGCGGGGGCGCTGCTGTACACATGCGGCCGGTGAGATCTGCGTGAGGCTGCGCGGTGAGAAGATGCACTGCGGTAATGCGAACTTCCCAGGCTGATACCGGAAGCGCGCGCGCTGCGTCTGCTTCCAGAACTGATGCGGTGCCCTCCTGATGTGCGGGATGACGCGCGGCCTCCTGATGTGCGGCGACCGCCAGAACCTGCTCTTGGCATGTTGATTCCTCCTTCTGATATAGATGGCCTCCTGCAGTCTCCGGCTCCGGCAGCTGCGCCAGATGCTTCGGACTTCGGGAGGCAGTGTTGTCTGTTTACAGCTTCTTCTCGACTCCGTTGAGATTTATGCGCTCATCCTCCTCCATGGGAATCAGGAGATATTTCTGACCGTCAATTGTCTGGTATCGGACCTGTTCTGCCTTGTCGGGCTTCATGCGCAGAAAGACTTCCGCCCAGTTTTGGGCTTGCGTGGGATCAACGGGCGCCTCCATGTTGACAAGCGTCTCAATTTGTTCTGTTTTTTCTTCATTTTCCTGCCTGGTGTCCTTGAGTTCCTGGCGGAG
>CAMWOK010000291.1 GCA_947175845.1 uncultured Lachnospiraceae bacterium
AGAAGTAGCAAAGAGAAACAATAGGAAGGATATGGTTTGGTGAAAAAAATATTAAAAAAGAACCAGATTATGATTACGGCACTGGCAGTTATGATCGCGGTAGCGGGGTATCTGAACTTTGCCGGTACCAGGATTGGAGAAGAGGATTTTATCTCTGTAGACGGAAGCAGCAGTGAACTTACATATGAAATCTCTGATGAAGATATGTATGCCATATCACTCAGAGAAGACACGGACGGCGCGATCAAGGACTATGCGTCCGGCACGGCAGACAATGCGGATATCGCGAGCCTGGACACGGATGATGTGACGATCGCGGACGATTATCTGAGCAGTGATATGAACGCGGCGGCTGGCACGAGTGATACTGCGGCAGCCGGCGGGGAGGAGCTGGCGGATGTCCAGGTGTCCGGCAATGCGGATGCGCTTGCCGTCAACACAGAGGAGGCAGGAGCGACTGTGATTGAGCAGGAGATTCCGGGAGAGGCAGTGTTTACGAGCGCTTCCGGTGTTTCCACACTCGCGGGGGCAAAGCTTTTAAAGGAGCAGACGAGGGCGCAGAATAAGGAGTCTCTCATGGAGATCATTCAAAATGAAGATTTGACAGAGGAGGCAAAAAAGGAAGCGGTGAGCAGCATGATTCTGCTCACAGAAACGGCGCAGAAGGAGTCTGACGCGCAGATGCTTCTCGAGGCGAAGGGGTTTGCGCAGACAGTGGTGAGCATCAGCGGTGATTCCGCGGATGTCATGGTGGAGACGGCGAACCTCACTGAGGCGCAGACAGCGCAGATCATTGATATTGTGCAGAGAAAAACAGATATCGCTGCAGAAAATATTATCATTACGGTGTCTGGTGTGGAATAAATGGTGGAATTAATTGGATAAGTGTGGTATACTAAAGTACTATATTGTAAACTGCCTTGACAAGGGCCTATGGTGAGTGGGATAAATACCATAGGCTCCATTTCCGTGAGTTCATTTATCCTGTCGCAGGAGCGGTTTGCAGATTCATTCTATTAATAGACGGAGGACACAACAGTGAGTACGATTGCAGAGGAAATAAACAAGAGGAGAACATTTGCCATCATATCGCACCCCGATGCCGGCAAGACGACCCTGACAGAAAAGTTTTTGCTGTACGGAGGAGCTATCAACCTCGCAGGGAGCGTCAAGGGTAAAGCGACCGCAAGGCACGCGGTGTCAGACTGGATGGAGATTGAGAAGGAGCGCGGGATCTCGGTGACATCCTCCGTTTTACAGTTCAATTACGATGGTTACTGCATCAATATCCTGGATACGCCGGGCCATCAGGACTTCTCGGAGGACACCTACCGCACACTCATGGCGGCGGACTCGGCGGTCATGGTGATCGACGCCTCGAAGGGTGTCGAGGCGCAGACGAGGAAACTGTTCAAGGTATGCGGTATGCGGGGAATCCCGATTTTTACGTTTATCAACAAGCTGGACAGGGATGCGAACGACACGTTTGAGCTGCTCGACGAGATTGAGAAGGAGCTTGGAATCGCGACCTGCCCTGTCAACTGGCCCATCGGTTCCGGAAAGCGCTTCAAGGGAGTCTATGACCGCCATGGAAATCATGTGCTCACCTACTCTGACACACAGAAGGGCACAAAGGAGGGGGAGACGACCATCATAGCGCTCGAGGACGAGGCACAATTGCTTGACGCGCTCGGGGAGGAGGCGCTCTCCACATTGCGCGACGAGATTGAGCTGCTCGACGGGGCGAGTGCGGAGTTTGACATCGAGGAGGTGCGCAGAGGAAAGCTGACGCCCGTATTTTTTGGTTCCGCGCTCACGAACTTTGGCGTGGAGGTCTTTTTGCAGAATTTCTTAAAGATGGCAACGACGCCGCTTCCGCGCGTATCCAGGGGAGAGACCATCGATCCGGTTGACAATGCGTTCTCGGCGTTTGTGTTCAAGATACAGGCAAACATGAACAAGGCGCACCGGGACCGTGTGGCGTTCATGCGCATTTGCTCCGGAAAGTTTGACGCCAGTGCGGAGGTCAAACACGTGCAGGGAGGCAAGGTCATGCGCCTCTCACAGCCGCAGCAGATTATGGCGGATGAGCGCAAGATCCTGAGCGAGGCGTACGCGGGGGACATTATCGGCGTGTTTGACCCCGGTATTTTTTCCATAGGCGACACGGTCTGTGCGCCGAAAAATGACATCTGTTATGAGGGGATACCGACGTTTGCGCCGGAGCATTTCGCGCGGGTGCGGCAGATGGACACCATGAAGCGCAAGCAGTTTATCAAGGGCGTGAACCAGATCGCACAGGAGGGCGCCATCCAGATTTTTCAGGAGTTTAACACCGGTATGGAGGAAATTATTGTGGGTGTGGTCGGCGTGCTGCAGTTTGATGTGCTCAAGTACCGCCTGGAAAATGAGTACAATGTCGACATCCGGCTTGAGCCGCTTCCCTATGAGTATATCCGCTGGATTGAAAACAAGGACGAGGTGGACTTGAACAGACTTTCCGGCACATCGGACATGAAGAAAATACAGGATTTGAAAGGGAATCCGCTGCTGCTTTTCATCAACCAGTGGAGCATCGGAATGACGCTTGACAGAAACAAGGGGCTGGTGTTGTCGGAATTTGGCAGAAATTAAAACGGAAAATCAGAAAAGTTGGGAGTATAGGGTTAGAGGTCATGAGAAGAGGGACAGTGTTGTGGGCGGCTCTGACGGGCAGCGCGCTGCTGATGATGCAGGGCTGTGCGGTTCGGGACGATTTGGGACTGCCATATTTTGACCGCGGGGATGAGAAGACTGCGGTGGAGGAGACAAAAGATCCAGAAGATACAGATGAGACGCGCGCGTACGAGCCGGAACAGCCGCGCGCGGATGAGACCGCTGCCGCGCCAAATACACAGGCGGAAGAACAGAGTGTCAGGGAAGTATCTGAGCTCTACTATGCCTACCATCAACTTGACGGGGAGAAACAGAAGCTTTATCTCGAGATGCTCGACGCCATGACGGGCATGAAAAGCGGTGTCTTGCTTTCCACGGTGGACAAGTCCGTGCTGGATGTCGTGTTTGCCTGCGTGATGAATGACCACCCGGAGCTGTTTTATGTGGATGGCTACCAGTACACGGAGTATACGCTGGGGGATGTCACAACGGGCATCACGTTCAGCGGAACCTACTCCATGGCCAGCGCGGAGGTGGAACAGACGAGGCTTTCCATTGATCAGAAGATGGCAGAATGCCTTGCGCAGGCGCCCCGCGGCGGGGATGAGTACAGCACTGTCCGCTATCTCTACGAATGGCTGATTGAGAACACAGAGTACGACAAAAATGCGGCGAACAATCAGAATATCAGTTCTGTGTTTCTGCAGGGCAGGTCCGTGTGCCAGGGCTATGCAAAAGCCATGCAGTACATGCTGCAGAGCGAAGGCATCCAGTGCCTGCTGGTCACTGGCTTCACGAACGGCGAGCGCCACGGATGGAATCTGGTGCGGGTGAATGACGCATACTATTATCTGGATCCCACATGGGGGGACGCATCGTACGCCTCGAGCGGAACGGAGGATGCGGCAGAGAGCTTTGCGCCTGCGATCAACTACGATTATTTTCTGGTGACGACAGACGAGATCACGCGGACACATGCGATTGAGAAGGCGGTGGAACTCCCGCAGTGCACCGCGCTTGCGGACAATTATTTTGTGCGCGAGGGGCTGTATTTTGACAGCTATGACGAGGCGAAACTCGCCGCTGTGTTTGCGGGAGAGACTGTAAAAGAAGCGGGATACGTGACGATCAAGTGCGGCGACAGCGCGACTTATGAGCAGATGGTACAGAACCTGATTGGCTCACAGAAGATTTTTGACTTTGTGGACAAGCTGGGGGAGAGCATTGCCTACACCTGCAATGAGGAGCAGCGGACAGTGAGCTTCTGGAATTTGTGAGGAATGAACCAGAATTTTGGAAAATAGTAACAGTTCAGCCATACCCATTCATAAGTTGTCGGATTGTACGATCTGACAAT
>CAMWOK010000292.1 GCA_947175845.1 uncultured Lachnospiraceae bacterium
ATGAGGTGGATGAGTTATCAGATACAGTGAGAGGAGAGGGTGGATTTGGAAGTACGGGGACATGAAGTAATAAATATATTCATAAGTGTTTAAAAATAACTTTTTTGGAAATAATTAGAAGCAGGAGATGATGTATATGAGCAAAATCGAAATACCAATTTGGGAGAAAATTAATTTGACATTGCCAGAAGCAGCTGCATTATTTAGTATTGGAGAAAATCAAATTAGAGATTTGTCTAACGAACCCGGATGTGAGTTTGTAATATTTAAGGGTAGTCATAGACTTATAAAAAGAAAAAGATTTGAAGAATATCTTGATGGAATAAATACATTATGATTTAAATGATGTATTTATTATGCAATTCACAAAGGAGTCTTGATGTGATATAATTATATTCACATTGAGGCTCCTTTCAAAAGGAGGGTAAATAAATTATTATGGAAAGAAGGAAAGATAATAAAGGAAAAGTATTAAACAAAGGAGAGACACAGCGCAAAGATGGTACGTACATGTATCGCTATTATGATGCTCATAAAGAAAGAAAAACTATTTATGCACCAACACTAAATGAATTGAGAATCAAAGAAAAAGAAATCAATAAAGACATTTTGCAGGGCATATACACTACAGATATGACCTTGAACCAAATGTTCGACAGATATTTGGAACAAAATGTTAACATCAAGCCAAGAACAAAATTTAAGTATAGGACAGAATATGATCGCTGGATTGGAAATAGCTGGATTGGGAAATATAAACTCAATCAGCTTGTTAAATCTGATATAGTTTTGTTTTATAAGGAGCTTTCAGAAAAAGGATATTCTAATGGTACTATCAAATGTATACACAAATACATCAATGGAATTTTAGAAATGGCATTTGAAGATGATATGATTAGACGGAATTTTGCCAAGAAATGCATTGATCCATACAAAAAAATTAGCACCAGAACAGCTTTAACAAAGAGAGAAACTGATTTGTTTTTGACCGCCTGCGAGAATGCAAGATGGGGGTATAATTATCTTCTAGGGTTTAAGTTGATGCTGTTGACGGGACTCAGGGTTGGAGAAATGACAGGGCTTACATGGAATGATATTGATCTAAAAAATCGAACTATTAATGTGGATCATCAATTTATCCAGGGAGATGATAAAAGCAGAACATCATATCACATTGACGCAACTAAAACTACAAATGGTAAAAGAAAGGTTCCAATGTCAGATGATGTGTATGAACTGCTAAAAGAATTAAAAGAAACCACCTACTTTGATTCACTTAAATTTAATTCATGTGTTGATGGATATAAGGGTTTTGTGTTGCACACCCGATCAGGATTACCCATATTGACTGCTAGGTTCAATGAGTATGCACATAAGATAGTGAATGAATATAACACTAACCATGAAGAAAAATTACCTAACATTACATGTCATATTTGTCGCCATACTTTTTGCACGAGAATGGCCGAGTTAAATATGAATCCTAATGCGCTTATTAAAATAGTAGGTCATGCATCTTATAAAACAACGGAAAATGTATATATATCAGTCGAAGATGATTTTGTCAATGAAGAATTCTTTAGAGTGATGAGGGGAATTGGCTGATTGGTGATTTGGTGTAAAACTGGTGTAAATATATATGTAATAGGCTTAGAAGCCTTGATTTTATAAGGTTTTATAGCATTATGCATGACCTCGGCGTTGAACCAGCCGCTCTTGACCGAAAATTCACCCAGTATCAGCGCCGCCATGACACTCAGCGGAGTCGACAGCATATTCGGCGTGTTGACCGCCGCAAGCCGCAGGCCGTCAATTGCAAGCTCGAGTATCAGAAACTGCCATATGAGCGGGACATTGACGTCCTCCTTCACCACGATAAACTGAAAAGCGGGCGGGATCCAGTCGGGATTCTGCATCATCAGCAGGAAAGTCGGGGTGATAAAATAAGTCAGTATCAGAATCAGGAAGCGCGAAAGCCGCAGATACGAGCCTGTGACCGGCGGGAAATAGAAGTCATCCGCCTCCTGTATCATGTCCAGAATGCTGATCGGCAGGATCATGGCGGAGGGGGAGTTGTCGACCAGGATGATAACATTTCCCTCCAGAATCTGTGCGGCCGCCGTGTCGGGGCGCTCTGTGTACTTGAACTTTGGAAAGGGGTTGTACCACTTTGAGGTGTAGAGACACTCCGCGAGGCTCTCCTGGTTCAGCGTCAGCGCGTCCACTTTGATGTCGTTGATGCGGTCGCGTATTTTTTTGAGAAATTCCTTGTCGACCCTGCTGTCCATGTAACAGAGCACGATATCTGTCTGGGATGCGTTTCCGGCGCTGAGCATCTCCATGCGCAGGTCAGTGCTTCGGATGCGGCGGCGTATCAGCGCGGTGTTGAACACGACAGTCTCCACAAAACCGTCCTTGGAACCGCGCAGAACCTTGTCTTTATCAGGCTCTGCCACGCCGCGTGCCGGGTAGGTGCGCGAGTCGATCAGAATGCACTCGTCAAATCCGTCGATGATAATGGCAAACACGCCGCAGAGGATGTTTTTGCTGATCTCATTGAAATCCTTTGCGAGGTCCACCTCCACGTAAGGCATAAGCTGATTGAGCTGTGCTGCAGTCTGGGGAAGATCCTCGGTTTTCAATCCCATCAGAAACTGCAAAAGCTTTTGCATCAGCACATCCTTACAGAAGCCGTCGACGAAGTAAAAGATGGCATTTTTGTCGCCGATCAGAATATCGCGGCTCACAATGTCAAAGGATTCGTCAGCGTGGAGCAGTTCGGCCATATGTTTTTTGTTTTCTTCAAAGTTTTGATACATTGGAATAACCATGCCTTTCTAAGTTATTTGACACTGCACAGTACAACTGTTCAGGGCTTTTGCAGGATAGCTCTGCACAGATGCGTCATGGCAGGCTGCATACGTCTGTCAATATATGGATTCAGTATGTGCCAAAATCAGTATTTCATACATGCTTTTTTGTCTTTCGTTCAATACAAATTTACTTTCTGGTATCTTTCGGATATACTTAAGAATTGTAGGAAAGAGCACAAAATGACAAAAACGGAAAGCGGGGATGGCATAAAGAATGTATCAGATTGCAGTGTGTGACGATGAGCCGGCGATTTGTGAGGCGGTGGCGGAGATAATCAGAAAGTGGAACCCGGATATCAGAGTCTGCTGCTTTCACTCCGGGGAAGCGCTGGTCGCGGCGTACGATTTTTTCGATGCAGTTTTTCTCGATATTGACATGAAGGGAATCGACGGGATTGAGACAGGCAGACAGATTCGGGAGATGGACCACGAGACGAAAATCGTCTTCCTCACGTCCTATCGGGAGTATGTGGCGGGGGCGTTTGCGGTACACGCGTTTCAGTATCTGTTAAAGCCGGTTGCGCCGGGACATCTGACGCAGATACTCGAAGAGATTTTCCGCTATGTGAACAAGGCGGACAGGACAAAGATCCTGGACTTTCACACGAGCGATGGGGTAGTCTGTGTGGACGCGGCGGACATCTGCTATTTTGAGTTTGCGGACCGCAAGATTAAAATGGTGACGAAACAGGGCGTTTACGCCATGACAGGCAGGCTTTGCAGTGTCTATGACCGCACCTGTTCCATGGGATTTTCCATGCCGCACAAAAGTTTTGTCGTGAATCTGCTGCATGTGAAAAATGTCAGAAATCTTGACATATACCTCGACAACGGAGACAGGATCCCGCTGTCTCAGAAAAAGCAGAAGGCGTGGAAGCAGGAGCTTACCAATTACCTGTCAGAACGGCTGGAGCGGCAGAGAAAGGAACAGGAGTGATGGTGCCTTATTTCTTTTATTTTCTGGATATTGCCTCACTGACGCTGTGCGCCTGGTATCCGGTCACACTGATTCCAGGCAGAAGCGGCTCGGTGCGGACGGGAAAGATTCTGCGGGTGCTTCGGGCGGCTGTATGGCTGGTCTATGCGGTGCTGACTGTACCTATTCCGACAGTGGGGCG
>CAMWOK010000293.1 GCA_947175845.1 uncultured Lachnospiraceae bacterium
AATTTTGGCATATACGAGTCGACACCGCGAGACCTGGCTCAATCTCATGAGGTGAAAAAACTCTTTAGCAACACCTTTGGCGGCCGCGAGACCATGCTCCACCTGGCACAGCGCATCTACAATCTGCTCGATGAGATCAAAGCAGATCCGGAGGGGAAAACCTGTCTGCTGGTGGCGCACAATGGTATCGCGCGGGTTGTGCACTCGTATTTTTATGACATGGGGAATGAGGAGTACGCGGCGTTTGGCATTCGAAACTGTGAGATACGCAGATACCAGTTCTGAGCGGATGGACCCCCAAAATCAATTGGATAGAACGATATGACTGCAATAAAAATGCTGCCTGAAAGGCAGCATTTTTATTGCAGTGTTTTATCATAGAATACAAGTTCGCATATCGCAGCTTCTGGGATGAAAACCAGAACTGCAGCGTTTTATTTCAGCGGCTTTGCGCCTGCCTTCTCCTGAAGCCGGTCAACCCAGCTGCGGAATTTGCCTTTCTTCTTGGCGGGAGCGGTGTTGAGCTTGCCGCGGATACCCCGCACATCCGTGATGTAGATGCCGCTCACGGTGGCTTTGACTTCCTTCTTGACCGGGATGCTGTCATAGATTGCGGCGTCGCAGATCAGGGACAGGATCTGGGGGCCAATCTTGGCTTTCACGATCGGGAACTTTGCGCGCCGCATGTATTTTGGAATCTGAGCATACACAGCGGCAGGAAGCCCCGCCTCCTTGAGCTTGAGCTTTTTCTTGTCGATGACGAGCATGGTCACTGTCTGCTTTGCGGCCTCGAGCTGCGCCTCGTTTTCAGCCTGCTTTTTCTGCATCTTTTTGCCGAGGAAATAGAGCACGACCAACAGGATCACGAGAACGGTTAAAACGATAAGTATCACTTTTACCATAGGAATCATTACCTTTCTTTTCTGTCGTTTGAAGTTCTATGAATTTTGGGCGGTAAAAAGTCATTCATGGAATTTCTGGGACCGGATTCCAGGTGTTTTTGGCCAGCTGATCAAACCGCAGGGTTTCGATCGTTATAGTTCTGGCGCTGACTTCCAATCATAGAATATCATATTAAGAATTGTAACATTAAATACTGGAAAGTGCAAGAAAGTCTGTTGATTTCATTGTGTTTTTCTCGCGTTAATGTTATCATAGAATGCATGAGGGGAGAACAAAAAGTTTATATAAGGAAGGATTATTATTTTATGAAAAAGAAATTGGCACTGATGTGCATGGCTGGCGTTGTGATTGCCGGCATTAGCGCCTGCGGCGGCAAAAAGTCTGACGACAAGACGACACAGACGATGGAGACGGTTCCGTCCACGGAAGCGGCGCAGACAGATACGGAGGAGGAGACTGCGGCGGATACGGAGCGCGTGAGCGACCGGGAGGACTATGTCGGGCTGCAGGATCTGGAGATTGAGGACTATATTACACTGGCGGACTACAAGAACATGAATGTGAGCGCAAAGCGGCCGGCGGTGGATGATGAGAGCATAGAGATGTACATCAACGCGGAGCTTCTGGTAGGGACGATCACCGACCGGGCAGTTCGGAAAGGGGATGTGACAAACATTGATTTTGAGGGAAAGATGGACGGCGTGGCATTTGAGGGCGGTACCGCGTCGGATTTTGAGCTCACAATTGGCTCTGGCAGGTTTATTCCGGGATTTGAGGACGGCCTTGTGGGCGTGATGCCTGGGGAGACGGTGGATCTGAACCTGACATTTCCTGAAAGTTATGATCCGAACCCGGACTTTGCAGGGCAGGAGGTTGTGTTTACCGTCACGGTCAACGGCATACAGGGATCGGCGCAGTACGAGAGCGTGACGCCCGAGATTATGAAGCAGATGGGGCTTTCCTACAAGACGAAGGAGGAGCTCTGGGAAGCCGGGAAAAAGGATATGGAGCAGAATGCCGACGAGACGTTCGAGGCGAATGCAAGGGATGCGGTGCTGCAGAAGCTTGTCGAGGAGAGCGAGGTGACTTCCATACCGGAGTATCTTGTCGAGGAGGAGGCGCAGAACTATAACCTGTACATGGAATCCCTCACGGCAATGTATGACATGGATTTGGAGACCTTTGTGGGCGCTGTTTCAGGTCTCACGCTTGAGGAGTATGACAGCCAGGTGAACGAGATGTGCACAGACCTTGTCAGGCAGTATCTGGTGATGGAGGCAGTCGCGCGGGCTGAAGGGATTGAAGTCACGGACAAAATGGTACAGGAACGGGCAGACAAGGAGGCGGAGGAATACGGGTACGCCTCAGGGGATGAGCTGATCGAACAGGTGGGATTCACCTCTTACAGAATTGCAATTGTGCAGGAAAAAGTGACAAAGCGTCTGATGGAGATTGTTTCCGTTGAGGAGGAAGGGACGCAGGAGGCGTCAGAATCATAATGACATTGCGGCAGACGGGATTTGGAAAAAGGGGAGATACACATGAAAAAAGAATGCAGGCGGCTGGCGGTTGTTGGATTGTGTGCGGCAGTATTTTTCACGACCTGTGATTTTGGCGCAAAGATCGGTGTTTATCAGGTGCAGGCGACAAAGAAGGATGAGTTGAAACAGCAGAATCAGGATGACCAGGACAGACTTGAGGACATCGACGACCAGCTCAATGAGCTCGAGGGCGAGCAGGAGGGAATCGACGCGGAGATATCGACACTCAGCGATGCGATCGCGGAGCTCATGGCAAGCATCAGTCTTCTCGAGGAGGAGATCGAGGTGAAAAAGGCACAGATTGAGCAGGCCAAAGTGGATCTTGCAGAAGCGCAGAAGGTGGAGCATGCGCAGTATGAGGCGATGAAAGTCCGGGTGAAGGCGATGTACGAGAGCGGGGAAACCTCCTATCTCGATATCTTATTCAGCGCTTCCTCCATGCAGGATATGCTCAACAAGGCGGACTATGTCGAGAAAATCCATGAGTACGATAGGAAAATGCTGACAAATTACAAGATAGCCCGCCAGAATGTGGAGGATTTGAAAGAAAATCTCGAGATTGAGGAGTCGGAGCTTGAGGCTGCGCAGGAGGGGCTCGAGGAGGAGATGGCGTCCGTCGAGGAAGCCAGGGCGGAGCTTGAGGCAATCAGCGCAGACTACGCAGTGCAGATCAGCAAGGCGAGACAGCAGGCAGAGATTTACAAGTCCCAGATTAAGCAGCGAAATGCTCAGATCAAACAGATCGAGGAGGAAGAGGAGCGCAAGCGCAAGGAAGAAGAGGAGCGCAAGCGCAAGGAGGAAGAGGAGCGCAAGCGCAAAGAGGAGGAAGCGAAGAAAAATAACAGCAGCCAGAATACCAACAGCAGCACCAGCACGGATACAGCGACTCAAAAACCGGCGGCGACAACCGCAGTTAACACAGATTCCATCATGGCTGCGAAAGGAAGTGCAAAGGGCAAGGAGATCGCGGCATACGCCTGCGGGTTTGTCGGGAATCCGTATGTGGCGGGCGGGACAAGCCTCACAAACGGGGCGGACTGCTCCGGATTTACGCAGTCGGTCTACAAAGCTTATGGCTACAGCCTTCCGCGCAATTCGACTTCTCAGAGAAGTGCGGGCAGGGAAGTGAACTACGCCGACGCAGAGCCTGGGGATATCATATGTTATCCAGGGCATGTGGCGATTTATATCGGGAACGGAAAGATTGTTCATGCAAGTTCTGCCAAGACAGGCATTAAGATAAGCAACGCGCTCTACCGCAGCATCTTGTGTGTGCGCAGGATTGTCTGAGACTGCCTGCGCGCAGGAATTTGCCGGCACAGCGCGCGCAGCGGCGGGGACAGGAACATGCCGCGCCCGCGCTGTGGGCAAGAGGGTCATTCCCTGCCGGACTCTGCATATTTTTTGCGCGTGGCAAGTCCCCCGCGGATATGGCGCTCGGATTTGTTGACGTCCAGCACAGTCCGCGCCTGCTTTGCGAGCGTGGGATTTACCTGCATCAGCCGGGAGGTGACATCT
>CAMWOK010000294.1 GCA_947175845.1 uncultured Lachnospiraceae bacterium
ACCCAAGCTATGGGATGATTCAGCTTTCGAGATCATCGATTGGAGGAACCGGTACGGCGCTGTTTGGCAGTTCGATTATGCACAACGATGTTATCCGGCTGACCATCTCAAATGGATTTATGGAGCGGGAGGACAGTATCCGCACCCATAGAAACGAGGAGCTAGTGTTTTTCCTGATCCAGCCAAGCAACTTATCGGTATTGTCCGAGGAGAGCCTGTCGGCAAGGATTTATGGCCTGATGACTGTGCTGAAAGGCATCACGGAGATTGAGATGATGTGTCTCAATTCAAGGGAAAACTTCGAGGACAACAAAAAGTATTTAAAGAAACGCGCGGAGGAGGAAGAGAATCCCGTGGTGCGCAAGCTCCTTGAACTGGACGCGGGACATCTTGACCAAATGCAGGTGCAGATGGCGACTGCAAGGGAATTTTTACTGATCCTGCGGCTTGGAAAACAGAAGGAACACGAGACGTTCTCTTACTTAAACCGTATTGAGAAGATGCTGGTGGAGCAGGGATTTAAGGCAGCGCGTGCGGAGGAGGAGGACATCAGAAGGATACTTGCAGTCTATTTTGAACAGAATGTAACAACGGAAAAGTTTGAGGAATTTGACGGGGAGCGGTGGATTATCTTAAATGACTGAGCGCCCGGCAGTGTCATATTTGTGTTGCTTTCCTGTCCAGATATCAATATAATGTACATGAGGTGATGGAATTGACACTGCTAGAATGCATAAAAGAAAAAGGGCTGTCCCGTTACAGCCTGTCAAAAATAAGCGGGGTGCCGTGGGACACACTGTCAAAGCTCTGCTGCGGCGAGATCTGTTTTGAACAGTGCAGCAAAGAACTGCTTTCAAAGCTGTCAGAAGCGCTTGGGAGCAGCGTGGAAGAACTGGTGCTTCTGGAGACCGGAAATGACATGGATGAGGACGGGAGGCCAAGGGATAAAAAGTATCTGGAGACAGGGCTGCCGGAAAGCCTGCAGCATTCCCTTGATGAATTTATACAGGGAGAGAAGGAGCAGGTGTCGCATATGGACTGTCTTTGGGGAGAACTCTACGGCTCTATCAATGCCTGCCAGTGGGGAGGGCGGATTACAAAGGAACAGGCAGATTACCTGCGGGCAAAATACCTGTTTGGAGAGGAGGAAGAGGAAGATGATTGATTTTACATCGTGCGAAGTGAATAAATTCAAGGCTTATGGCGGAGCAAATGGAAATAAGATACATATACGGTATCAGGGGAAGGGGTATATGCTGAAATTCCCGCCAGTACCCGGACGCAGCAAAACCATGAGTTATACAAACAGCTGCATCAGCGAATACCTTGCCTGCCATATTTACGGCCTGCTTGGAATGAAGG
Organism: uncultured Lachnospiraceae bacterium; assembly: GCA_947175845.1. Classification (GTDB taxonomy): domain Bacteria; phylum Bacillota; class Clostridia; order Lachnospirales; family Lachnospiraceae; genus COE1. The sequence goes on from CAMWOK010000294.1 coordinate 1,363, forward strand.
TACAGGAGACAGTCCTTGGCACGTATATAGACAGGCGGGGGAAAGAAAAGGTAGTAGTTGCCTGCGGTGATTTTACAGATGGCGGGAAGAGGCTGATTGAATTTGCACAGCTTAAAAATACCTGCGTAGACAGTGAACAGAATGGGTATGGCACGGAGCTCTCCTCAGTTATGACAGCAATTGAGGAACAGACTCTAATCCCACACGCGGAAATGAAATCTTTTTTCTGGGACATGTTTATTGTAGATGCGCTGCTTGGAAATTTTGACCGCCATAATGGAAACTGGGGGATTCTGGTGGATGAGGAGAAACAGACAGCGGATATTGCACCAGTATATGACTGTGGTTCCTGCCTCTATCCACAGCTTGCATTAGAGGAAATGCAGGGCGTCATGGAACAGGAAGAGGAGATTGACAAACGTATTTTTGTATATCCGACTTCCGCGATAGAAGAACACGGCAGAAAGGTATCTTATTTTAACTTTATATCTTCCCTGAAAAACGAGGACTGTAATGCAGCGCTGAAGCGTATTTACGGGCGTATTGATATGGAGTGCATTGACAGTCTGGTGGAGGAAACACCGTTTCTGGAACTAGTACAAAAAGAATTCTACAAAGTGATGCTCAGGGAACGGAAAAAGAAGATACTGGACTGCAGCATGGAACAGCTTCTGAAACAGGAAGCGCAGGCTAGAATGCAGGAACAGAAGCCGCCAGTACAGTCCATGTAAAGCAAATACGAAAAACAGGTACAAAGAGTATCAGACGGAATGTTTGGTACTTTTTTTGTGTCCTTATGAAGGAGGATTTAATGAAAACAAATACAACAAACAAAGACAGGAAGAAGAAAACAGAGACACAGTCACCGGGAGAGGCGAAGCTCAAGGGCTTTCTGGACATGACTGCCCTGTCTGTCGTCCAGTTTTACACGGACCACTATATCTGCGGCAACACCTACCGCAGCGTGTGGGCGCTCAGGGAATATCCGACTGCCACCGACGAGCAGGCAATCCTGCGCCACCTTGGGGAGAAGGACGGCGTCACCCTGCGCATTTACACAAGGCAGGTGACACCCGCAGAGGAGAAAAAGATCATCAGCAATGCGGCAAACAAAAACCGCATGAAACAGGGAACCACGGAGAACCTGCAGGAGACCGTGACGGCAGCAAGCAATCTTCAGGATGTGACAAACATCATTACCGCCATGCACCGCAACAGGGAGCCGCTGCTGCACACCGCTGTGTTCCTTGAACTGTCTGCACCAGATGTGGAGAAACTGAAACTTTTACAGACGGAGGTGCTGACAGAGCTGATCCGATCAAAACTGAATGTAGACAAACTGCTCCTTAGACAGAAGCAGGGATTTATGTGCGTGCAGCCGGCAGGAAGAAATGTCTTTTTGGAGCAGTTTGAGCGTGCACTGCCAGCCTCTAGTGTGGCAAATCTGTTTCCATTTAATTACTCTGGCAAGACAGATAAAAATGGTTTTTATATCGGCAGGGACAAGTTTGGCAGCAATGTCATCGTGGATTTTAACCAGAGGGCAGATGATAAAACCAATGCCAACATTTTGATTCTTGGAAACTCAGGACAGGGAAAATCCTACCTGTTAAAGCTGATTCTGACATCATTACGGGAATCGGGCATGAAGGTCATCTGTTTAGATCCCGAACATGAGTATACAGACCTGACAGACAATCTCGGCGGCTGCTTTGTGGATCTGATGGGCGGGGAGTATAGGATCAATGTGCTGGAGCCAAAGACATGGGACGAAAACGGAAGCCCGGAGGACACAGAGGCGCCTTATGCGTTCCGCTGTTCCTCAAAATTAAGCCAGCATATCTCATTTTTAAAGGATTTTTTCAGGACGTACAAGAATTTTTCAGACAGCCAGATTGACACCATTGAGATCATGCTGGCAAAGCTGTACGAACAGTGGGGCATCTATGACAATACGGATTTTTCAGGATTAAAACCAGAGGATTATCCTGTCCTCTCGGACCTGTATGAGCTGATGGAGGAGGAATATAAACACTATAACGTGAAGAAAAAAGAACTGTATACCGCAGAATTACTGCAGGAAATCTGTCTTGGACTCCACTCCATGTGCAAAGGGGCGGAGTCCAAATTCTTTAACGGGCATACCAACATCACAAACAGCAGCTTCCTGACTTTTGGCGTGAAGGGACTTTTGCAGGCGAGCAGAAATGTAAAGGATGCCATGCTGTTCAACATTCTTTCCTATATGTCCAATGAGCTATTGACCAACGGGCACACAGCAGCCAGCATTGATGAGTTTTATCTGTTCCTTACGAATCTGACAGCAGTGGAATATATACGGAATTTTATGAAGCGTGTGCGCAAGAAGGAGAGCGCTGTCATCCTTGCAAGCCAGAACCTTAAGGATTTTAACATAGACGGCATTCGGGAGTATACAAAGCCGCTGTTCTTGATTCCAACCCACGCCTTCCTGTTCAATGCGGGAAACATTGACGCGAAATTTTATGTTGATACCCTGCAGTTAGAGCAGAGTGAATATGGATCTATGTCAATACTTTAGACAAAAAAAGTTGAAAGATTATGCTGCTTTTTT
>CAMWOK010000295.1 GCA_947175845.1 uncultured Lachnospiraceae bacterium
GGCTGCTCCTGCAAGGCACGCAGAACGCCCTTCAAAATGTGTTCTGGAACGTCAAGATTTCAGATACATCGCCGCCTGCGACTGGTAGAGCTCTCTGTAATACGCATTCGTCTGCATGAGCGTTTGGTGCGTGTCAAATCCTGACACTTCGCCATTTTTTAAGACCAAAACCTTATCCGCATTCCTGACGCTTGCCAGGCGGTGGGTAATAAATAAAACCGTCTTGTTTTGCGACAGTTCCAGAAATTTATCAAGAAGAAGGGTTTCAATCTTCGGATCCAGCGCCGACGTCGGCTCGTCCAGTATCAGAATATCTGCATCTTTGTAAAACGCGCGTGCCAGCGCGAGCTTCTGCCATTGTCCGCCCGACAGCTCCCTCGCATCCTCAAACCGCTTTCCCAACATTTTTTCCAGAGGAATGTCACTTGTCATATCGTCCCAAAAACCGCTCTGGCGCAGCGCTTCCAAAACTTCCCGGCCCACGCTGTCCGAAGTATCCTGTGCAAGCGTAACGTTTTCCTGCAGGGTCAGATCAAACTTCGCAAAATCCTGAAATACCGCACAGAACTGCCCTCTGTACGCTTCTATGTCAAACTCCTCAATACGCGTATCGTCAAAGCAGACAGTTCCTTTGCTCTGCGGATACATTCTCAAAAGCAGTTTGACCAGCGTTGATTTTCCCGCTCCATTCTCTCCCACAATCGCGATCTTTTCACCCTTTTTTACAGTGAACGAAACGTCGCGTAAAACTTCGTTCTCTCCCTGTGAATACCGAAAACCAAGATGCTCAATCCGCATCTGTCGAAAATCTTTCCATCGTTGTGTTCCGTCAAACCCGGGCGCCGTCTCTATTGCCAGATATTCAAACAGATTCGACATATATAACAGCGTGTCATAAAGCAGGCTGGAATCCTCGACAAACCTGCTGATGCCCTGGATCGTGCCGGCGATGGCGGACGTGTAAATCAGGATTGTACCCGGTTCCAACGCTTTTTGTGCGACGGCGCAGGTAATGTACCCAAATCCTGCCACGCCCACCACTCCTGCAAGCAGCAGAAATACCAATGCAAGGACACACTGCCTGATTCTGTTTTGCCGCACCCGGGAGCAGAGGCGCAGATACGCGCTCTTGTATTTGTTGTGAAAAAATCCATACAGCCCATACAGCCTGACCTCTTTCACATACTCTGCCGTCAAAAGTGCTTCGGAATAATAAGCAAGCTTTCTGGAATCTTCACTACCGGACATCAGTGTCTCAAACGCCTGCTGCTGTATGAGGTACGACAAAATGCCCTGCGGAATCAGTGCCGCCGCAAGCAGGATGGCAACCACTGGCTGAAAGGAACACAACAGCCCAAACATGGACAGCAGCGACACGGCACTCGACACCAGGCTCGTTCCAAACACGATCAGGTTCACAGGCCGCCAGCCAGACTCTGCACCCAGCAGACTGATTTTATCATAGAACGCGCTGTCCTCATAATAGTCAATCGTCTGGAGCTTCTCCGCCTGCTGCATAATGCTTGTATTGAACCGGAAGGTAAGCCGGTCTGTGAGCTGTCCCTGCACATACGTGATCAGCGGGGACACCAGATTTCCCACGATAAACACAATTCCCCACGCAGTCAGCAGTATGGCCAGGCGGTCAGAACCGCTCCGAAACGCCTGATTTATGATTATATTTGTCAGATACAGCGTCACAGCAGGCAGCACCGCCTGCATCGGTATCAGCGCCAGCAGTATCATGGTCAGCCTCTTTGAAGCCTTCCAGACAAACAGGAAACTTTTGACGTACAACAGGATATACTTGATAAATGTCTTGATATGTCTCATCATTCATGCACACTTCCTTTTCTTATCATCTGAGATCGCATCACCCTGTCTTATCTCAACAGTTAATTATCCCTGTCTGACAAAACAGTACTGCAAAAAGGAATGTACACCCGGATTTTCCACGCAAAAAAGAGGCGGAACGCCGAGGGCACAATCCACTTTTGGCAACACAAAAACAACAGCATCAAAATTTCTGTGACTGCTCTCTTTGTTTTTGTGTTTCCATCGCAGACTATACCCTCATCTTCACACCTCTTTCAAATCTTCTGGTAACAGAATAGCATGGTTTCATTATCCTGTAAAGCCTTCCTCTTTATTTATCCGGATCTTTGCCAACAGCACCTACATGATACATAGAGTAAAACATCTGTTTTTGCTCCATCAATGCATTAAATTTTCCCATCTCCTCCACCACACCATTATGAATTACGATAATCTCATCAAAGCGTTCCAATAATTCCTTATCTAATCTATGTGTCACAACAATTTTCGTAATTCCTTCCAGGCTTAATATTTCGTTTGTTACGCCAGCTGCAGTAGTCGTATCAAGCGCTGCTGTCGCCTCGTCCACCAGAAGCACAGACGCGTTTTTCAGAAGGCTTCGCGCGATGGAAATACGCTGTTTTTCTCCCCCTGACAGATTCGCGCCATTCTCCCCGCACAGATAGTCGTTCCCTTTTTCCTGCATAAACACTTTTAACCCGGATCTGGCAATCACCTGTCGGACTTTATCCAGATCATACTGCTTAAACATCGTTATGTTCTCCTCGATTGTACTGTCAAACACAAACACATTCTGCTGGATCACGGACATCACATTATATAAGTCATCTCGCTGAATTGTCCGAAGCTCTACTCCATCAAAAAGTATTCTGCCTTCATAGTTGGAAAAACCGCCAAGCAGCAGATTAATGACGGTCGATTTCCCGCTTCCGGAAGGCCCCACAATCGCATAGCTTTTTCCCTTTTCAAAACGGATATCGACATCCTTTAACACAACCTTTTCCTCGTCATACCCGAATCTGACCTTTTCAAGAACAATATCAGGACATTCCTGTGCAAGTTGATTTGTTCCCTCCTCCTGCACATTTTCAGCGGCATAATCCGCCATCTTGTCAATCAGAGCTGACGCGGCTTTCTGCGCCGCCCAGAGTCTCGGCAGGTACATGATCGGACGGTTGACAAAATTCATCAGCTGAGAAAATGCCATGACTGTACCAAACGTTATGCTTCCCGTAACCGTGAGATAGACTCCGACTGCCTGCACAATCAGCTGTGCAACATTGCCGACTGCACTTCCTATGGAAGTAATTCCAGTATCCATCACATAACACTTGCACTTTGCGTTTTCCAGCGCCCTATTTTTCGCTGCCAGCCGCTCCGACGCTTCCTCTTCCGCCCCAAAGCTTTTGATTACAGAAAAACCACTTAACAGGTCTTTCACCATATTGACAAATCGTTCATTGAGGTCACTCACGGCAGTCTGCAGTTTCGTCAGCCGGTCCCCGCCCTTTATCGTCAAAAAAACGGACAAAACTACTACGATCAAAACCGCAGCCGTCAGAATCGGGCTGTAAAAAAACATCAAGGCCCATGTCCCAACAAAAACGAATGAAAACTGCAGAATATTGAAGAAGTTTTCCAGATAGTCTTCTTTGATTATATTGGCATCATTCGTCAGCACGGAAATATAACTTCCTACATTTTCTCTCTGAAAGGAGTGTATGCTTTTTCCCATAATATCGCGAAATACCCTGTTTTTATAGTGCGCTATCGCATTGCCTGAAAAATTTGCAACTGCAGCATTCAGACATAACTCAGCTAAGAACCTGAATATAAAATATCCGATCACAAACAGTGTCATCGGCAGCACATCACGGATCGTTCCCTGTATCGCCGTATCTGTAATCAGTTTCATGGTAATGCCTGTAAAGGCATATACGACTGCCATTACAAGACACATAAAAAATGCCCATCCAAATTGTAGTTTACTGTTCTCATAAAATGCACTTCGATATCTTTTGCCATACTGCCCTGCGATGACAGATCGTGCCTTTTTATCTTCTTTTTTCATGACTGCGCGCTCTCCTTATATTCTTTT
>CAMWOK010000296.1 GCA_947175845.1 uncultured Lachnospiraceae bacterium
GGATATGGTGGCAAAGTGTGATGTGTACCTGGATGCGTGTACGAAGGAGCTCACGGCAAAGAGCGATGCGCTGCTGACTGCGATCGTGGCCAACACACCGGTGATCACAGCGCTCTCGCTGTCCATCGCGAAGTCCGAGTTTGAGGCGTTTGATAAAGTGCAGAACGAGGGGGGCAGAGCGGGCTGCCAGAACAACTGGCCGACTTTCAAGGTGATGCGCATGAGCCAGTACATGACCTGGACGGAAAATATGCTCCTGCAGTATCTGTATGAATTTAAGACAAATTATGCGGAAGGCAGAAATATGATAGAGGAGAAGTATGCCCGCATGATGGAGTCTACTGCCCCGCTGGAATACGCGTGCTTTGCGGATCAGCTCCCGCCCCTGTCTGACGAGAAAAAGGCGATTGTGGAACAGATTGTGGGACTGCAGGTGAAGTGGATGGAGGAGTTCGCAGCGGAGTATCCAAATCTGGGGGATAATGCCCGGAGAATCCACACATCGGAGGATCTGCCGGACGACACGTCGTATGAGACTTATCTGCGGGGAGAGCTTGGAACCTATTCGGACAGAATGCTCGAGATGTACGGGCGCTACATCGTGGCGCACGCGCAGGAGGGCAGAAATGTAGCGCGTGAGATAATGGAGAACACGGTACATTTTTACGGATACGAGAGCCTGGAGGCGGCCAATGCCGCAAAGCTGAAACTGCAGTGAGAAATAGATGGAGGATATGGAATCAATGAGCAAGATAATTTTGACAGGCGACAGACCGACAGGGAGGCTTCACATCGGCCATTACGCGGGGTCGCTCCGGCGCAGGGTGGAACTGCAAAACTCGGGGGAATACGATAAAATATACATTATGATCGCCGACGCACAGGCGCTGACAGACAATATCGACAACCCGGAAAAAGTGCGTCAGAACGTCATCGAGGTCGCGCTGGACTACCTGGCGGCAGGGCTGGATCCTGCCAAGTCCACACTTTTTATCCAGTCGCAGATCTCGGAGCTTGCGGAGCTGACCTTTTACTACATGGATCTGGTGACTGTGTCCAGACTGCAGAGAAATCCAACGGTAAAGAGCGAGATACAGATGAGGAACTTTGAGGCGAGCATCCCGGTCGGATTCTTTACATATCCGATCAGCCAGGCAGCGGATATCACGTTCTGCAAGGCGAATGTAGTGCCGGTGGGGGAGGATCAGCTGCCCATGATCGAGCAGACCAAGGAGATTGTGCACAAGTTCAATTCCGTGTACGCGCCGGACAATCCGGTGCTCGTGGAACCCAGGGCGCTCGTCCCGGAGACAGAGGCGTGCAAGCGTCTGCCGGGTACGGACGGGAAGGCGAAGATGAGCAAGTCTCTTGGCAACTGCATCTATCTTGCGGACAGCGCGGACGAGGTGCGTGCCAAGATTATGAGCATGTACACGGACCCGCTACATCTGCAGGTCAGCGATCCCGGACATCTCGAGGGAAATACCGTGTTCACATACCTTGACGCATTTGCGCGCGATGAACATTTCGCGCGGTACTGCCCGGACTATGCAAATCTTGACGAGATGAAGGCCCATTACACGAAGGGCGGCCTGGGCGATGTGAAAGTGAAGAAGCTGCTGAACAATATCATGCAGGAGGAGCTTGAGCCGATCCGGAACAGGCGCGCGGAGTACGAGAAGGATATTCCGGAGATTTACAGCATTCTAAAAAAAGGATCCGATGCGGCGCGGGAGGTGGCAGCGCAGACGCTCGCGGAGGTGAAACATGCGATGAAGATCGATTACTTTGAGGATATGGAGCTGATCCAGGCGCAGAGTGAGCGGTATAAGGGATAGAGACGTCAAATTGAATTACAGGGAGAGCATCTCATTCGAGGTGCTCTTTTTTTGTATATTTTGTGCGCATTCAAGAAAAACTATCATAATGAGAAACGCAGATACATTGCTATGAAATAAAATAACAGATGTTACAAACAGGAGGCGGTTACGTGGAAAATAGTGCAACAAAAAACAGGGCGCTCGGCACATCCAGCATTGCGTATGGAAGTCCCGTGCTGATTATGGGCAGCGGTTCTGTCGTGGGACAGATGGAGAATGAGGGACCGCTCGGAGGAAGCTTTGACAAGGTGAGCGACGACAAGAATGACATGTTTGGGGAGGATTCGTGGGAGAAAGCGGAGAGTGCGCTACAGAAGGAGGCGGTGGCTGTCACGCTGTCCAAGACATGCGCCGAGGCCGGCGATATCCGGTTTCTGTTCGCGGGGGATCTGCTGGGACAGAACATCGCAAGCTCATTCGGACTGATGGACTACAACATTCCGCTGTTTGGGCTGTACGGTGCGTGCTCTACCTGCGGGGAATCACTGAGTCTCGGAAGCATGAGTGTGGCAGCGGGGTATGCGGACCGCGTTATGAGCCTGACGTCAAGCCACTTTGCGAGCGCGCAGAAAGAGTTTCGCTATCCGCTCGAATACGGTGGGCAGCGTCCGCTCTACGCATCGTGGACAGTGACCGGAAGCGCTGCCTTTCTGCTGCAGAGCACCAGTGCGGCAAAAAAATCAGTGTCCGGCAGCACAATCAAAAATAACTACGAGGCGGACTATCAGAAAAAAGTTGGCATAACAGGTGTTACAGTCGGAAGGATAGAGGATTACGGCATCAAGGATTCCTTTAATATGGGATGTGCGATGGCGCCCGCGGCAGCGTGGACAATCGCGACAAACCTCAAGGATTTTGACAGAAAGCCGCACGAGTACGACGCCATTATCACCGGGGATCTGGGGAGTGTCGGCCAGCAGGCGCTGTTCAATCTGCTGGCGCAGGAAAAGATTGACATCCGTGACAGACACTACGACTGCGGACTGATCATCTATGACACAGAGAAACAGGACGTGCACGCGGGCGGAAGCGGCTGCGGCTGTTCGGCGGTTGTGCTCTCCGCGCATATCCTGCCCAGACTCGCAAAGGGAGAGTGGCGGCGCGTGCTTTTTGTGCCGACCGGTGCGCTGCTCAACAAGACCTCCTTCAACGAAGGGCAGAATGTGCCGGGAATCGCGCACGGGGTTGTGATTGAAGCGCTGGATCAGTAAGGTGAGTAAAGTGTTCTAAAAATTCAGAAAATTTCAGAAAATTCTGAAAATGGACTTAATTTTTTGACAAATCGTTCGATATAATATATGAAACCAGTTGACATAGGTAAATGTCATAAAAAATTGCAATAAATAGTTCCATGAAAGATAGACGAAAATGCCTGTGCGCGGAAAGGGGAGTCCCACACAGGCATATATGAGGGAAAGGAGTTGTGTTATGGAGGTTAGAAGTGCAAACATTGCCCTGACAAACAGGGCAGCGGCGGCGATTGACAACTCCGGCTCGAACGGCAGGGAACAGCAGCATACGCTGAAAGTGAACAGCGCTGTTTCAGAGGAAAATCAGGAGCTGGATGAAGAGTCGGTTATGATCTCGATCTCAGCGGCTGGTCTCAGGAGAAGTATGCAGCTGGAAAAGCAGGCAGAGAAGGATAAGGACGAAGAGAGCGACGAGGAAAACTTTACCGGTGAGGCGGAGCTCGAGGAGATGATGAAGAAGATGGAAGGGCTTTCGAGCCAGGTTATCAACGGACATTTTTCCAAATCGGACAGACTTAATTTTAACAATGAGATAGAGAAGCTTACCAATGAATTAAACCGGTTGAACGGCGGGAATACGGTGGTCACAAAGGGCAGCTGCATCCAGCTTGCACAGAAGATATCGGATCTCACGCGCATCGTGAGTGACGCTGCAGTTTACCGCAACAGTGCGCGCACTGTGTTTATGGTCAACTCAAGACAGCCTGTGAAACCAATGAGTACACGACTGGACATTGTACTGTGAAGAACGCCGCAGGGCGTTCTTTTTTTAGCGGCT
>CAMWOK010000297.1 GCA_947175845.1 uncultured Lachnospiraceae bacterium
GTTTTGAAGCCGGGGAGGATTGGGTGTTGCGGTTCATTGTTTTTTACATATTGAGTAAGTCAGCGTGTGTTCCGGTGCGGACAAGATATAATTCGTTACCATTAACACGATAAATCAAGAGCCAGTCAGGGGCAATGTGACACTCTCTTTCTCCTGCATGATTGCCTGATAGGGTATGGTCACGGTTTTTTACTGGTAAAGGTGCAGGAATACGCAGGGTATCAAGTACGGATTGGAGCAGTTGCATATTGTAACCACGTTTCAGACACAACTTATAATCTCTCTTGAATTTGGTTGAACTGTTTAATTCTAACATGGCTACTCCTCCGACAACATGGCGAGGAAGTCAGCGGTTGAACCGTCAAAATGTTCTCCTGTGCCGTTGTCAATCATTGCCTGAACCTCTGCCATAGCTTCTAAAGTTTCTCTGTTTGGTGTTTCATCTGATAAAGATGCGCCTTGCAGATAAGGGATAACATAAAGCAGTTTGGCATCTGATATTTGGTCTATTAGGTTTTTGGCTAGTTCACGATTGCTCATAGTTTGCACTTCCTTTCATGGTTATTGTATTCAATTTTGGTGTAGGTATTCTGAATCCGAGGTATGCTTATATCTTTGTTCCGTCAGGAAAAACAAACTCTGCACACCATGTTCCACCTAATACCTCTGCAATTTGTTCAAGCTCTTCTTTTGTTAGGGTGTTTCTTTTTACCTTTTGATTAAGGTTTGAGGGTGTTGTGTCAATTCTGCGAGCAAGTTCTGCTTGACTAATGCCTTTATAAGATAAAGCCATATTTAATTTTTGTGCTATGGTCACTGTATCACCTCCTATTTATAATATGTATTATTTGCTTTATGTGGTCAAGTATATAATTGAAAATATTTAGCAAAAACTTGTAAAGAGATTATCACAGATACAGACACAACCAGATAAAACAAACAACTTTATACCATAGGTTAAATGACAAATCCCCTCTGCTGTGGTATGTTATGTACAAAGCTTAAAGCAGGGACACTGCAGTACATGTAGAGGGGGGAGTGGTATGTTAAACAAAAAGGGCCAGCGGGAGCTGGCATATGTGGTGAAAATTGACGGGATCTGTGCGATCGAGGGCGCAGACCGCGTGGAGGTAGCGCAGGTCGGCGGCTGGCGGATTATGGTGCGCAAGGGACAGTTTGTGCCCGGCGATCTGGCGGTGTATTTTGAGATAGATTCCAGAGTGCCGGAGCGGGAACCGTTTTTGTTTCTGGAGTCTAAGCACTACAGGATCAAAACGCAGAAATATTTTAAGGGAACTGTGATATCGCAGGGACTTCTGATGGCGGCGGAGGATTTTGGATGGGAGAAGGACGCTTTGAAACCGGGTGATTTTCTGACGGAAAAGCTCGGGGTCACGTACGCTGTGGAGGAGGACAATGTGCGCAAATCTGCATCTGCGGACCAGTATAAGCGGATGGCGTCACGGCACCCAAAACTGTTTCAGACAAGAGCGGTCCGGTGGCTGTGGCAGCGCGTCTGGGGCAGGAAACTGCTGTTTGTTCTGCTTGGAAAAAAGCAGGATAAAAAGTCCGCATGGCCGTCTTGGGTTACCAGGACGGACGAGGAGCGCTTGCAGAATATACCGGGGGTTCTGGCGAACAAATCAGAGTGGGTGGCGACAGAGAAAATTGACGGGACTTCGACCACCGCGACGCTTCGAAGAAGAGGGAAGAAAAAGTATGACTTTTATATCTGCTCGCGCAATGTTGTGTTTGACAGGCCGGACCGTAAGACGTACTATGATTTTAACGTCTACACGGAGATGGCAGAAAAGTATCATTTCGAGGAGACACTGAAAGCGATAGCTGACAGATATGGGCTGGAGTGGGTGACGCTGCAGGGAGAGTCGTTTGGCGCGGGCGTACAGAAGCGCGACTACGGATTAAAAGAACGGGATTTTATGGGCTTTAACCTGATTTTTTCGGACAGGGGACGGCTTGGATCGCGAGAGGCTGCGGACATTATGAAAGAGTATGGGATTGCGTGGGTGCCTATCGTAGATGAGCACTTTATTCTGCCGGACACGGTGGAGGAGCTACTGCAAACCGCTGCCGGAAAATCGGCGATTGACGGCGGTATGCGCGAAGGTCTGGTTCTGCGCGCAAAGGACGGAAGCCGGTCGTTTAAGGCGGTATCAAACGAATTTTTGTTAAAGTACCATACTTGACAGATCAGTTTTGAGACAGACTGTCGATGGAATTTTTAAGAAATGCAGCGAAAGGCTGCAGAGAGGAGTGTATCATGAATATTGAATATTTGAAAGAGAACGGTGTGGACATTGCGGTAGTTACCAGTGAGGAAGTGGTGATTGCTGATGTGCAGTCCGCGCTGGATTTGGCAATGAGCATCAAGTACGACACGGGTGCTGCGCGGATTGTGGTGGACAAGGCGGCTGTCTGTGAAGCGTTTTTTATCCTGAGTACAGGCATGGCGGGCGAGATACTTCAGAAGTTTATCAACTATCATGTGAAGCTTGCGATTTACGGGGACTATTCACAGTACACCAGCAAGCCGCTGAAAGATTTTATCTATGAGGCAAACAATGGCAGCAATTTCTTCTTTGTCCAGACCCGCGAGGAGGCAGTGCAGAAACTGGCTGTGCAGGCTGATTAGGGCAGTTGTCTGTCGCAATCAGACCGCGGGCGGACATGCCGGCGGTCTTTTTTGCGCGCGTTTCCTGGCTCGACTACACATGCATCTACAGAAAACATCCGCCGTAACAGTTTGGCCCAATTTATGATTAAGTAAGGATTTACAGATCCCGTGTGGGAGTGTATACTGATTAAAGCAGTTCCGAGAACCACGGAAAATATTACAGACAAAAGAAAGGGAGATTATGAAAAAAGAAAAGAGTAGAAATTCATTTTCAGGTTCGATAGGTTTTGTGCTTACGGCGGCGGGGAGCGCGGTCGGTCTGGGGAATATCTGGCGGTTTCCATACCTGGCGGCAAAGGACGGCGGCGGACTGTTTCTGGTGATTTACCTGATCTTGGCGCTCACGTTCGGGTTTACGCTGCTCACGACAGAGATTGCGATCGGGCGAAAGACGAAGCAGAGTCCGCTGACAGCGTACGCAAAGCTGAGCTCCAAATGGAGCTTTCTCGGCGTGTTTGCCTGCCTTGTGCCGGTCATTATCATGCCGTATTACTGCGTGATTGGCGGGTGGGTTGTAAAGTATTTCCTCGCGTATCTGACGGGCGGCGGGACCGCGGCAGCGGAGGATGGATATTTCACAGGGTTTATCACAGGGTCCTGGCAGCCGATAGCGCTGCTTGTCGTCTTTCTGGTGATGGTGGCGTTTATCGTGTTCCGCGGTATCAACAAGGGGATTGAGTCCTCCTCGAAGATACTGATGCCGCTTCTGCTTCTGCTGGTTGTGGGGATTGCGTTCTTTTCCCTGACCATCCACTACGAGGATGAAGCGGGCGTGGCAAGGACCGGCATGGAGGGCTTTAAGATCTATGTGATACCGGATCTGAGCGGCATGACAGTCAAGGGATTCTTTACGGTGCTCCTGGATGCGATGGGACAGCTGTTTTTCAGTCTCAGCGTGGCGATGGGCATCATGGTCGCGTACGGATCGTATGTGAAGGACGACGCAAATCTGGTGAAATCCATCAACCAGATTGAGATTTTTGACACGGCAGTGGCATTTCTGGCGGGCGTTATGATCATTCCGGCGGTGTATACGTTCATGGGCCGGGAGGGAATGGCGGCGTCCGGGCCGAGCTTGATGTTTGTCTCCCTGCCAAAAGTGTTTGCGTCCATGGGAAGAATCGGAAATCTTGTTGGATGACTGTTCTTTGACATGGTACTGTTTGCGTAGCTGAAGAGTGCGGTGTCGGTCATGGAGGCGGTC
>CAMWOK010000298.1 GCA_947175845.1 uncultured Lachnospiraceae bacterium
GCACAAAACAGCCCTGCATCCTTCTATCCAGCCGGATCAAAGAATGCAGGACTGCCTTGCATTTTGTCAAATATTCAGTCTGCGCACCTTTCGGTACGCAAAACATATGTTTCTATCGCCGCCAATATCTCCTCCGCTTCCGCCTGTCCCCCGTGGATTCTGAGCACGAGCGGCTCGGAGAGTTTTGTGCAGAGAATGCTCATAATCGATCTGGCATCCACGACATATCTGCCGCTGACCAGCTCCATCTCCGCCTCATACCGGGATATTATCGCCACAAAATTTTTGACCTTATCGACGCTGTTGATCAGCACTGCCGCCTCGCACACGGCCCTCTCCTTCACAACCTCAGCCACAACAACCCTTCCTCTGCAGCGCTGCTGCCTAAATTTCCTTCAGAAGCACCGCATCACAGCCGTGCGCCCGCCAGCTGAGCACACCGTCCTCGTCCTGCATCTGCGCCCCGCTCCACAGCTCTTTATAGCAGACTCCCTGGCGGATTCCCGCGCGTTCGCACGCCACGCGAACGGTCTCGTCGCCGTTTTTCCAGTGAAACAGCGCCACGCACTGCTTCCCGTCCACCACAGCCGAAAACGCAGCCGACGCGGAAGCGCCTGCCGACTCCACCGGGCAGAAGGACACCTGCGCAGCGGCGATCGCGTTCACCTCCCGGTTCGAGGCGAACTGTTCCGCCCTTGCGCGCGCCATGGGCCGCTCAAAATCGTCGCTGAGCATCATCACTGTGCCGGCGATAACCGCGGATGTATAGCGCGCCCTGGCCTCCCCTTCCAGACTGTCCCTGTCCGTGAAAACACCTTTCAGCAGACAGATATGGTCCGGGTCGTTGAGCGCATACAGCCGCCCGCTCTGCCACCACGCGTAGGTCTGGGCGTTGAGCACATACTCCACATCCTCGTTCGTCCCGAACGCGTCGCACGAAAAGCGCCTCGCATGACCGAACCCGCACGGAAACAGCGGCGCGATGGACAGGCTGATAAAGAACGGCCTTCCGATCCGCTCCTGCGCCAGATACGCGGCGATAAATTGATAGCCCGCCTGGATTGCCTGCCGCCCCGTGCGGACATTCCTGTCATAGTGACAGCCCTCCATGCCGCCGTGCGACAGAAAGTCCAGCTTTACATAGTCAAAATTCCACTGCACAAAGCGGGACAGTTTCCACTCCATCTGCTGCCGCCAGACCGGGTGCGTCACGTCGAGCGGAATCGCCCCGTCCACCCGCGCAAGCGGATTATTGTCGAAATCCCGCAGCAGTATCTCCGAAAAACGGTGCCCCGGCGCCCCCGGAATCTCGTTCTCAATGTCCTCATCCTTCCCGAAAAAGGCGAATGGCGAGTCGTATATCCCGGCTTTCTGCCCGCCCTCATGCAGCTTTTGAACCAGCGATACCAGCCTGTCCTCCGGGATGGCGCTCCACCCGGCATCCAGATTCATGTAAGTGCGCCCCTGGTTCTCATATCCCGCAGGCCGCAGCACTTCGCGCAGAAACTGTCCTGTCTTCTCAAAATTGTCCGCATTCAGCCGGAATGCCAACCCCGCCCAGCTGTTGAAGCCAAACGGCACGCCTCCCTCCCAGGCCAGATGCGCTTTCTGCGCTGCCTGCAGGTCGCCGTACGCCTCGAGAATCCTCCTGTAGTCCGCGCCGTACAGCACATAAAAGTGCGCGGATTCCACAACACTTCCGACGACGCTGCCGTGCGGCAGGCTGTCGTGCGTCCCCTCGTCCGCAATGCCGCTCTGCACCCAGAGGCTCTTCGCGTCCGTCCCGGAACAGAGAATGGCATTTTTCCACACGGAGCCGTCCGCCGCGCCAATCAACAGGCCCTCCCTGCTCTCCTCCTGAAACAGCACAGTCATGTCATAGCTTTTTCTCCCCGCGCGCAGCGGCTGTGCCTCGTAGCGCAGCCACATGGTATTGTCGTAGGGAACCAGCAGCATCTTGCTCCAGATACTCTTCCAGATCCTGGGCGCCTTGTCGCCAAGCCCCTCCGCAATCAGCGGCAGCAGCCGGTTCGTCTCCACCGCCTGCCCGTTCTGCTGGGACAGCGCGCAGGAGACGACAGGCGTCCCTCCGTCCGCAAAAGCCAGACGCTGCGTGAGGCACAGGCCATTTTCGGCTGCAAACGTGAGCACCTGCCCTCTTTCCTCGTGTGTCATTTCCTGCTTTTTTAACACGGCTGTCCGGGTGTCAATCACCCTGCCGTCCACGTGGTACGCCCTTGCGTAACCCGAGAGCACCGCCACATCCCTCCAGAGCAGCGCAAACGTTCCATTCTCCTGATACTGCCAGGCGATTCTGACATCGTTCTCCACATCCGTTTTCTTTGTTGTCCCCATCATTTTCTCTCCTAACTGTGATTGTCCACCGCGCTCCACTCTATCAAAACACTCTCGTACTCATGCGGAATCTTGCGCAGCGTGAGACCAGCGCCCATCCACGTCCGCCCGGTCTGAACCTGGCTGTTCACAGAACAGCGGTAATATTTGTCCGGCGCAAGCCCCCTGATCACCGTGTGCACCGGGAGCGGATTGCTCTCCGCGGAGGTCATCACCAGCGTCTGCAGTGCATGGTTCTGTTCTTCATCCACAAACGCCCACGCGCAGAAGCGCCCGCCCGGCGGCGTAAGCCTGTAGTATGTGCCCTCGTGCGTGAGCGCATAGTACTTGTGGAACTCTGCAATCTGTTCCCGCACCATATCCTTCTCCTCGTCGGTAATCTGGTTTAAGTCCAGCTCGTAACCGAAACTGCCGGAGAGCGCCACATGGCCTCTTGTGCAAAACGGCGTAATGCGGCCCGTCTGATGGTTGGGAACCGCCGACACATGGGAGCCCACACTGCTTATCGGGTAGAAGAAGGAGGTGCCGTACTGGATGTCCAGGCGGTTTATCGCATCCGTGTTGTCACTGCACCAGATTTGCGGCGAATAGTACAGCATCGCCGCGTCAAACCGCCCGCCTCCGCCGCTGCAGCTCTCCAGCAGAATGTCTGGAAAACGCTGAACGACGCGCTCCATCAGCTCATACACGCCCAGCACAAAACGGTGATAGACCTCCCCCGTCCGCTCCCCGGACAGCTGGCGGCTGTAGATGTCACAGATGCTCCTGTTCATGTCCCACTTGACATAGTCGATCGGCGCGTGCTCGAGAATGTCACAAAGCCGCTCAAACAAATACGCCCGCACATCCGCGCGGCTCATGTCCACCACGAGCTGGTTCCTGCCGCGGTTTGGCTCTCTGCCTGGTATGGTGATCGCCCAATCCGGATGCGCCCGGTAGAGGTCAGAGTCCTCCGAGATCATCTCCGGCTCAAACCACAGCCCGAACTTCATGCCCAGCGCATGAATCCGATCGCCCAGCTCCTTCAGGCTGCCGCCCAGCTTCCGCTCGTTTGCATACCAGTCCCCAAGGCCGCTGTTGTCGTCCTCCCGCTTTCCAAACCAGCCGTCGTCCAGCACCAGCATCTCAATGCCAAGCTTTGCCGCCTGCTGTGCCAGCGCAGTCAGCTTCTCGAGATTAAAGTGAAAGTAGGTCGCCTCCCAGTTATTCAGAAGCACCGGCCGCTTTGCAAACTGATATTTTCCGCGGCACATGTGCTCCCGCAGAATCCTGTGATACTGCCAGGACAGCTTGGAAAATCCCGCGTCCGAGTAGCTCAGAATCACCTGCGGCGCGTCAAAGAACGCATCCTTTTCCAGGCCAAACGAAAACTTCCCGGGATTGATTCCCATCAGCACCCGCGTCTGCCCCCGCTGATCCATCTGGGCGCAGACCGTGAAGTTGCCGCTGTACACAAGGCAGAGCCCATAGCAGTCCCCGTGGTCCTCCGAGGCGTCCGGCGCGCAGAGAATTGCCGTTGGGTTGTACTGATG
>CAMWOK010000299.1 GCA_947175845.1 uncultured Lachnospiraceae bacterium
TAGAATACTGGAAAGAGATAGATTACCTCTTGCACCTTAGTTGAGCCAGGGCATTCCATGATTCAATTATTTGTGAAAAACTAGGAAGTTGTAGGTTAAGAAGTCGGTTGACGGGGCGTATTTTGTGATGAGTAAATATGTTAAAAACTGGAACATACTGGATACCGTAATCAATTTGATTGAGATATTTGCTGTCAGGATAAAGCACCGTATTCATGAGGAGACGGAACCGGCTGTAGAGGAAATAATTGACGCAGAGACACACTATCTGCAGAAAGAGATTACATACTATAGAGCGCATCAGAGACCAGGGCGGCTTATTGAGCAGTGTGGGACATACTATTGTCCGGAGTGTAACAGATGTATTCCGGCAGAGCTGATCGACAACTTTAAGATAAAGTATTGTCCGGAATGTGGAAAGCGTATCGTAAAGCATGAACGCAGCCTCTATACTGGATAAGCTTATAAGACGTGGGCAGAGCGAACAACGAGAATAATACAGAGCAATCCTATTGTCCTGTTTATTATAAATCAGTACCTTGACAATTTCATAATGAAAAAGTCCGACACGTCCGATATAAGTAGCTTATTATGCAGTGGGGATTTGCAGGAAACAGAAACTGGAAGTACCTTTTGGAAAAAATATATCACACCCAATTTTTGTAGCATGTTTTGAGATTGCAATCGAAACAATCCATCACGGACGGAACCTGTTCTGCATGTGGGAGCCTATTGGCACGGCGCCCTAGCAATGAGATATATCGAGTAGGATAATGATACACCCGTTAAACGCGGGCTCCTGAACCGAAGGGAGCGGAGAGAAAGCTTCGTGGAGCTGGCCACAGCCGTCGGCATTTTTAATCTGTTTAATGTGACAGAAGAGAGATCCTATCTCGCATTAAGCAGGTTAGAGAAAATAAAGCTCTCTAAGAATGGTACAAACTACAGTAATCATATATATAGAAAAAATGAAAGAGGAGGCGCTGTTGATGATGGTAGAAAGTATATTTGAAGAAAGCTGCACAAGTATATTTGCACATGATGATGAAGAACTATCAGAGGCTTTCACAAGCCTATGGATACAACTTATTAACAAAAAGGAGGCAGAAGTTCAGGTTAAGATTGCCAACGCTGATGTTTTGGATTTATAATAAATCTGAGATATTGGTTTGTATTATTAGAGGTTAGTAATATGAACAATATAGTAGGAATTTACAACAGGTTGTCAGAAGAGGACAGAAACAAGCTGAACGAAGATGACGAGAGCCGCAGTATTCAAAATCAGAAAAGTATGTTGATTTCATATGCGGCAAGCCAGGGATGGGATATTTACAAAATTTATTCAGATGATGACTACAAAGGAAGCGACCGCAATAGACCAGCGTTTAACCAGCTCCTGGAGGATGCGCGGAACCATAAGTTTAATATCGTACTTTGTAAGTCGCAATCTCGTTTTACACGTGAGCTTGAACTTGTGGAGAAAATTATTCACGGTGATTTTGTGGAGTGGGGAATACGTTTTGTAGGGCTGGCAGACAATGCCGATACAGCGAATCACGGAAATAAAAAGTCCAGGCAAATTAATGGTCTGGTCAATGAATGGTACCTTGAAGATTTGTCAGATAATATAAAAACAGTCCTTACAGATCATCGTAGGAAAGGGCTGCATATTGGCGCATTTGCTTTATACGGATATCAGAAAGATCCCGAGCAGAAAGGCCACCTGATCATTGACCCTGAGGCAGCTGCAGTTGTAAGGGAAGTGTTTGAACTTTATGCTTCCGGTGTTGGCAGAACGAATATTGCAAGGATTTTAAACGATAAGGGGATACCCAATCCGACAGAATATAAGCGAAGAAAAGGGATGCGATACAACGGAGCTGACAGGGCATGTGGAACTCTTTGGAAATATTATGGGATATCATCCATGCTGGAAAACGAAATGTACATTGGTAACATGGTTCAAGGAAAATATGAGAATCCTACATATAAAAGTAAGCATAGCAGACCAGTTCCAAAAGAGAAATGGATTCGGGTAGAGGGAACACATGATCCGATTATTGATATAGAGCTTTGGAATCGTGTCCAGCAGCGCCGTGCAGAAAAGGCAAAACCGTGTTATACCGGAGAAATTGGCATATTTGCCGCAAAGACCAGATGCATGTATTGCGGATACACGCTCGCCAGTTCCAATAATCGGGGATTTCGGTATCTGAAATGTCCTACCAGAAATCTCGGACAGCAGTTCTGCAAGGGTACGTTTATTGCCCAGCGATTGTTAGAGAAAGCGGTTCTGGAAGAGTTAAACCGGATAATATCCAAATATTTTGATGATTCTTCTGCAGGAATAAAGATATCAATATCTAAGAATATGGAGATGGGGAAGCAGCGTCTGAAGAAAGAGATTTCGAATATGGATTCTAAAATGGAAAGCCTGAAGAATGCCATCCGGAATCTGTATGTCGATAAAGCAAATGGCGTGATATCAGATGGAGAGTATATCGAATTTCACAAGGATTTTTCCGAAGAGATTGAACGGTGTAAAAAATTACAAACCGCCAGGGTATCAGAGTTACAGGAATTGGATGCGGAAGGAAAAGTAATTCGTTCAAAAGAGGAGATTCTCAAGAAGTATAAAAATGTCTCCCAATTGGATCGGGATATTATGGATTCCCTGATTGACTACATTGAGATAGGGCGTTGTGAAAAAAAGATACACCGGGATGATCTGCCTCCGATAGTGATTCATTGGAAATTTTAATTGGGTTGCATTTATCAATGTGTAGCAGAGCAGAAAGCCCGAACAACATACGACAATATCTTGCGGCTCGTCAAAGATCCTGATGTCTGCGATCCCATCCGGTTCCTGCGTGCGAGGGAGATCGTGCACTTCCAGCGGTTTGGCGAAGCCCTCCGCATCGCCCAGGAGAACCTCGACTCCCGCAACTTCTACGCGTTCAATCCGGAGTTTGATATGTAGCAAAACAGATAAAAGCGACGACACATAAATTACAGTAGGCAGGACAGCGCGGACAATGCGCGCAGGTCACTACAAAACCAGTGGGAGGCTCAACAAAGTCAAAACCACTGGTTTTTTTGTGTTTTGCTGTCAGCACAGCGATATTTTGTTAAAAATCTGTAAACAGGCTGGTATAAGTCATATTTTATGGTAAAATGTTATTTGCCTGAACGAATCCTATCGTATCGCAGGTAAAACAGGAAAAAGGAGAAGAAAACAGTGGAAAAGGTTACAGAAGATATTTTAAATATTGGAGTGAATGACAGGGAAATCACGCTTTTTGAGAGCCAGTATGAAGTCAACAACGGCATGGCGTATAATTCTTATGTCATTTTGGATGAGCAGACAGCCGTGATGGATACGGTCGACCCGCGCGCAGAGCAGGAGTGGATGCGCGGCCTCGGGGAGGTACTCGGGGAGCGCAAAGTGGACTATCTGATCATTCAGCACATGGAGCCGGACCATGGCGGCAGCATCCTGGAACTGATGGAAAAGTATCCGGAGATGAAGCTTGTCGGAAATGCGAAGACATTTCAGATGCTCCAGCAGTTTTTTGACGTAGATCCAGGAGACCGGGCTGTCACTGTGAAGGAGGGCGACACGCTCTCATTGGGCAGGCATACCCTGCAGTTTTTCATGGCGCCTATGGTTCACTGGCCGGAGGTGATGGTCACATATGAGCAGTCAGAAAAGATACTTTTCAGCGCGGACGGCTTCGGAAAGTTTGGCACACGCGACGCGGACGAGGACTGGACGTGTGAGGCGAGAAGGTACTATTTCAATATGTGCGGAAAGTATGGAATGCAGGTACATGCGCTTCTGAAG
>CAMWOK010000300.1 GCA_947175845.1 uncultured Lachnospiraceae bacterium
GCTCAACTATGAGAAACAGGGCGAAAGCGCTGCGTGGGAAAATGCGCTTTTGCAGGAGTTTGCGTCGGACGGGACAGCGGTGGCAGAGGCGGAGGCAGAGGTGCCGGAGGATGAGATTTTGCAGGAAGCGGAGGACGGCGGTGAGGCAGCGGAAGAAGCGGAAGCGCCGGAAGCAGAAGAAGCGGAGGAAGTGCCGGGTGCGGAGAACCGGATTCAGGATATCCTGCGCGGTGACAAGGGCACTGGCAGCATTGTGAATCTGGCAAAGCTCAACGATACAGCGTTTGATTACAGCAATTGGGGAATGATTCTGCTGGACAACATTCGGCTCATCCGCGGGGAAGAGCTTGCGATTATCGACTCAGGCAGCATGGAGGACAGCTGTTTTATCAGGGAATCTGGATATTACCTCAATGAAGACTACACGCTCGTGGTCCGCGAGAACATTCAGCCAGAGCTGTACTGGGTGGTGTCTGTCGTGCCAAAGGAGGTGCCCGCGGATCTGACATACAACAAATATATCCAGGAGAGCTGGTTTGTGGATTTGTTCTATGATGTTATGGACAGCGGAACTGTAAATGTCTTTCAGGGACTTGGCATCAGTATACTCCTGATGGTGCTGACGTTTGTGTTTCTGGTTTCTGTGGCAGGACACCGCAAGGGAGTAGACGGCGTTGTGCTCACGCTGTTTGACAGGATTCCGTTTGATATACTGACCGTGGCTGTGCTCGCGGTGGAAGCATGTTTCCTTGTTTTGGGGCTGCTGGGCCTGGACACGCAGATCTTTCAGTCGGCGTATGCCTGCATTGGACTGTACAGTCTGCTCGGCAGTATTATGACGGCATCTGCAATCCTGTATGCGCTCAGTTTCTGCGTGCGGGTGAAAGCGGGAAAATGGTGGAGAAACAGCGTGTGTTATTGGGTTTACAGTAAAATCCGCGATTTCGTCCGCAGTATTTTTCGAAATATGGGACTACTCTGGAAGGTGATTCTCATCCTTGGAATCCTTTCTTTCCTGGAATTCAGTGTGATGATGTGCTTTGATATGAGAACTATTGTTCTATTCTGGCTGATAGAGAAAGCAGTTGTGTGCGCCGTTTTATGTATGCTGGTGATTCAGATACATGAGCTGCAGAAGGCGGGCCACCGCATGGCGGAGGGCGACCTTTCCTACAAGATCGACACAGCAAGAATGTTGTGGGAGTGCAAAAAGCACGGCGAGAACCTGAATAAGATCGGTGAGGGAATGTCCAAGGCGGTTGACGAGCGCATGAAGAGCGAGCGTCTCAAGACAGAGCTTATCACAAACGTGTCCCACGACATCAAGACGCCGCTGACATCCATTATCAATTATGTGGATCTGCTCTCGAAGGAGGAGCTGCACAATGACAGGGCGGCGGAGTATCTCGAGGTGCTCGACAGACAGTCCTCCAAATTAAAAAAACTGATTGAGGATCTGGTGGAGGCGTCAAAGGCGTCCTCCGGAAACCTGGCAGTTGACAGCCAGCAGCTTGAGGCGGGGGTGTTTTTGACGCAGACTGTCGGGGAGTTTGAGGAAAAACTTCTGGCTGCGGGTCTGGAACTGATCGTGAGCAAGCCGCAGGAGCCTGTCTATATCATGGCGGACGGCAGGCATATCTGGCGCGTCATTGACAACCTGATGAACAACGTCTGCAAATACGCCCAGGAGGGGTCCAGGGTATATGTGAACCTCGAGGCGGACAGACTGCAGGTGTGCATCACCTTCCGCAATATCTCAAAGTATCCGCTCAATATCAGCAGCGAGGAGCTGACAGAGCGCTTTGTGCGCGGCGACAAATCGCGCAACACAGAAGGGCATGGACTGGGGCTGTCGATAGCGCAGAGCCTGATGAATCTGATAGGCGGCCAGATGCACATCGTCGTGGACGGGGATCTGTTCAAGGCAGTACTGATGTTTGAGCGCTATGAGCCGGTAACAGTGGTGGAGAAGGAGGTGGTGGAATCGTAAATTTTTGCAAACCACGCGACGCACTATGCATTAACTTCATAAAAAATCTATATGTAAAATAGCAAAAAATTCATGTAAAATATTAGTAAAGATGTAATATGAATATAGGTTGATATTTTTACAATGATGGGGTATACTATAGTTAATCTGAAATGTGCGATAACTCTTGTCATTTTGAACCTACATCACTTTAAACGGGATTCCTATATTGTCTGATCAATGTCATGCCCCCCAGTTTTGGCCAGGGGAAGGCAGCGAGAAAGATTGCGGTCGCCCACCTAGCATTAGCTAGGAGTCAAAATACAGGAGCCGGCGTTTCGGGGATATACTAATGAGCAGAGCAGCCTTAGCGGGCTGCTTTTGTGATGTAAGTACAGGATTAAACGGCATCCTGTATTTTTTTGTCTGTAAAAAAAGAAACAATGAGGAGGAATACGAAAATATTTTATGTAGAAGGGTTCTTCAAAAAACTGCTGATTGTGATTGTCTGGATCGTGATTGCACTTGGCGTGTACCAGTGCAGCGTCCAGCTGTCTGACAGGGAGCCAAAGGCGGACAAAGCGCAGGAGGGCGGGCAGGGTATCAGAAACATTCCGAAGGAGAATTCCAAAGCAGCAGACCGCGAGTATGTCCAGAAAATACCGTTTGACGAGAATGTGCGCATTCTGCTTATGAACCAGGGATTTCGTGGAATTTATCACACAAAGCTGCAAATCACATGCAGCGAGGGGATGACCGCGATACAGGACAATGAACAGACAGACTTTGCGCAGGGTTCAGAACTGATCTTAAGTGCAGCCGATGCGCAGGAGGGGCAGATGATTCGCATTGCGGGGAAAAACGGCGGCAGACTTGAGATAAAAAATATGGGGAGGAACGCGCCAGCCCTGTACAGGGGAACGCTGGAGTGCTATGTGACCAGCCAGGGGATTGTGGTCGTGAATGAACTGCCGGTGGAGGCGTATCTGTACAGTGTCGTGCCGAGTGAGATGCCGTCCACCTATCCGGATGAAGCGTTGAAGGCACAGGCAGTCTGTGCGAGAACCTACACATACTTTCACAAACAGTCTTATGCCTATCCCGAGTGGAGGGCACATATGGATGACAGCACGGCGTTTCAGGTTTATATGAATTGTCAGGAGACGCAGCGTGCAGTCGATGCGGTTGACGCGACAAAAAATCAGGTGCTCACTTTTGAGGGGGAGATTGTGGAGAGTTTTTACTATTCAACTTCAAGCGGATACAACGGCGGAGCGCGCGTGTGGAGCGATACCGCGTCCGCGGCGGAACGGTATTTGATCGAGACGGGAAAGGATATTTATGCGGCGGGCAGCGAGGAGGGGGAACAGGCATATCAACAGTATATTGACAGCGGTGATGCGGCGGATGTCGAGTATCAGGAAGCGTGGTATCGCTGGAATTATGACAGGCCGCTGGAGGGGGAGGCGCTCAAACACTTTTTGCAGAATCTGTGTGATCTCTCAAAATCACAGCCGGATATGGTGAAGATCCGTTCGCGCTATCAGTCGTCCGACCAGCTGGTGTGTGAGAATGGCATCCAAGATATCCGGATTTTAAGCAGGGAAAGAAGTGGTATGGCGGCCCAAATCATGATAGAGACAGAACAGTTTCGGGTAAGCGTGACATCACAGCACGCCATCCGGCAGGCGCTGGGGTGTGCGCAGGATGTTGTGACAAAGAAGGATGGCAGCAGTTATATCATGGGGGAAATTCTTCCGAGTGCCTATTTTTACATAGAAAAAATATTTGATAAGAATGGTGAATCAGGAGATACTTTAAAACAGATCAGAATACATTGAGCAGGCTTCGGG
>CAMWOK010000301.1 GCA_947175845.1 uncultured Lachnospiraceae bacterium
ATTTCGTGGACTCCGGCAATTTCCGCGCGCAGGCGGAGGTGTCACAGTGTGATTCTGTCCGGATGACAATCGGCATCCACCCGGAGAATTTCTGCTGGAAACTGGAGTGCGGCGAGTCATTCCAGGCGCCGGAGGTGGTTATGGTCTATACCGACAAGGGGTTTGACGCCATGACAGCCACGTTCCATAAGCTGTACAGAAAGCATCTGATACGCGGGGAGTACAAGGATAAGAAGCGGCCGATCCTGATCAACAACTGGGAGGCGACCTACTTCGAGTTTGACACCCAGAAGCTGCTTGCGATTGCGAAGGAGGCGTCACAGCTGGGCATCGAGATGCTTGTCATGGACGACGGGTGGTTTGGCGCGCGCAGCAGCGACACGTGTGCGCTCGGCGACTGGAAGGTGAACGAGGAGAGAAGCTCAGGGGAGGGCTGAACTATCTGGTAAATGAGGTGAACCGGCTGGGGATGAAGTTTGGCATCTGGTTTGAGCCGGAGATGATCTCGCCGGATTCGGATTTGTACCGGGCGCATCCCGATTGGGCGATCGCGATCCCGAAAAGGCCGGGGACGGAGTCCCGGCAGCAGTTTGTGCTTGACCTGTCGAGGCCGGAGGTGGTCGACTGCATCTATGATCAGGTGGTTTCTGTGCTGCGCAGCGCCAATATTGAGTACGTGAAATGGGACATGAACAGGCAGCTCACCAACATCGGAAGCTATGGTCTGGCAGCGGACAGACAGGGCGAACTCTGCCACCGCTATGTGCTTGCTGTGTACCAGATGCAGGACAGGCTGACGAAGGAGTTTCCGCACCTGCTTCTGGAGAACTGCTCCGGCGGTGGGGCGCGCTTTGACCCGGGAATGCTGTACTTCAGCCCGCAGATCTGGTGTTCGGACGACACCGACGCGATAGAACGCCTTGAGATACAGGAGGGGACGGCATTCATTTACCCGCTGTCCACAATGGGCGCACATGTGTCAGATTGCCCAAACCATGCGCTGGGGCGCGTGACGCCGTTCGAGACGCGCGGCATTGTCGCGCTTGCGGGAACGTTTGGCTATGAGCTTGACGTGACGAAGATTCCCGCGCAGGACAGGGACATGATCCCCGCGCAGGTGGCAATGTACCACAAGTTCAATGACTTAATCCGGGAGGGAGATTATTACCGCATTGCCTCCTACGCACAGAATCACAGGTACGACTGCTGGCAGGTGGTGCGCGCCGACAAAAAACAGGCGCTTGTGACCTTTGTGCAGGTGTTGAACCAGGTGAATTTCAAATCCAGGCGCATCGTGCTCAAAGGGCTTGACGCGGATAAGCAATATCAGGTCGTGTTTGAGAATGACGACAGTGTGGAGGACAGGGTTTACAGCGGGGATACCCTGATGAAGGCAGGGCTTCTGATACCGCGCCCGTGGGGGGATTTCAAGGCGCGGCTGATATCCCTGACAGAAGTTTAGGAACATGAATGACAAATCAGGACAATCGGGGAGTGATTAAGTATGGTAAAGACGGTAAAACTTGCGGATATCGCGGAGAAGGTGGGCGTCAGTGTCGTCACAGTGTCAAAGGCGCTTTCAGGACAGAAGGGCGTCAGCGAGGAGATGCGCGCGCGGATCAAGGAGCTGGCGGACGAGATGGGATACACGCCGATTCATGCGCCGCAGACCGGCAGGACAAAATCCTACACAATCGGCGTGGTCACATTTGAGACGTACTTTGCGCGGTTTGCCTCCTTTTACTGGAAGATGTATCAGGAGCTGGCCACGCGCGCAGTCAAGAAGAGCTGTTTTTCCATGCTGGAGGTCATATCCTACTATGATGAGGAGAATAATATCTGGCCGAAGCTTATCACGGAAAATCAGAAGGTTGACGGGATTATTGTGATCGGGAGGCCCAGGAAGGACTATCTCAAGATGCTGTACCAGAATAAAAAGATCCCGATGGTGTTCATGGATTTCTACGACGACGAGGATGTCGTCGACTGCGTTGTGTCGGCGAGCTTTAACGGCATGTACCGCATGACAGACTATCTGATTAAAAACGGCCACAGCCGGATTGCGTTTGTGGGGAGCTTGATGTTCACGGAGAGTATCACGGACCGCTACTTTGGCTACTGCAAGGCGCTCATGGAAAACGGTATCGAGGTGCGGCAGGACTGGGTCATCAAGGACCGGGAGTACAGCGACGGCATCATCGGGCCGGAGTACAGGCTGCAGCTGCCCAGGGAGATGCCGACTGCGTTTGCGTGCAACAATGATGTGACAGCATACACGCTGATTTCGCAGCTCGAGGAGCAGGGATACCGCGTTCCCGAGGATATCTCCGTGGTTGGTTACGACGATTATCTGTACGCAGAATATGGGGACTCTAAGATTACGACCTATCTGGTGGATATGGGGGAGATGTCGAGGATTGCGCTCTCGTGCATCATCAAGCGCATCGAGGACATCTCCATGAATGCCAGTGTGCATATTGTAAACGGCAGAATTATAGAGCGAACTACAGTTCGCAGGATGAATGAATCGACAAGTCAATAGACCTGTCTAATCAAGAACTGGTGTCTCCCGGCGGTAAGTGAGCGGGGTGACACCTGTTTTTTCTTTAAAGAGACGGATAAAGTGGTTGGTGTTCTCGATGCCAACCATCTGGCTGATGTCCACGATCTTCTCGTCCGTGGTCAGCAGCAGTTCCTTTGCCCGGTCAATGCGGACTTTGTTCAGGTATTGCATGGGCGTGTACTCATAATATTTGGCAAACTCGCGGCACAGGCGGAACTTGTTGATGTTGTATCTGCCCGCGAGCTCGTCGAGAGAGTAGGGCTCGGCGTAAGCAGTGACAAATCTGTGGTGGATGTCCGCAATGTAGGAGGGAACGTGATAGCTGCCGGTATGCTCGATCGCGCGTGCCAGATACAGCTGCGTGAACAGGCTGACGATCTCCCGCGCGCGCAGGATGCCGTGTATCTCGTCGTCGACAGTGTTTTTCAGAATCAGTTCCCAGGCGGTGCGCACATCAGAATATTTCTCAAGTCGATAGATAAATTCTCCCATACTGTGAATCTTTTGATAATAATAGTCAAGAACACCAGTGCTCACAAAGCAGATGGTGTATTCCCAGATGTTGTGCTGGCAGACCAGCTTGTGTTTTTTGCGGCAGTCGATGATCGCCAGCGTGCCCTTTACGAGGTCATATCCCGCGTTGATGCCGTTTGCGTTCTCGCAGAACAGTTTTCCGGCGCCCCTGGTCGTGTGCACGATACACAGCGCGTCGAGACCGGCAGCTTCATAGGAAAACGGGGATGTGACAGAGACTTCCCTGTGGCACAGCTCATGGGGAAGAAAGCTGCAGTAGTCAAAATCCCTGCGGTAAGCATTCTCGAAATAGTCGGACAGGGAAAAGCGGCTGCTCGTCTCGGATGCAATCAGGCTGCTGAAAAATTCGGTGGAAAATAAAGCTTGAGGCATAATAGGTTCTCCTTTGACATTTTTAGACAAGGTTACAAAAAGGATTTGTTTTGGAGATGCATATATTGATACATAGTATATAACGTTATTTTTGGAAAATCAAGAAAGGAATAAAAAAGTAAATTTCAGAAGATTAAGAGATTAAAATCTCGAAATACAACGAAAAGATGTGTGGTTAAATTAATTATTAATTTTAAATTAAAGTAAAATTAAGTGAAAAGCAAAAGAAATATATAAAAATTGTATAAAAATAATTGATTATAATTGTTAAAATAGAGAAAATGACAAATAAAATCAATAATTGGATATATATGTCAATTATAAGAGA
>CAMWOK010000302.1 GCA_947175845.1 uncultured Lachnospiraceae bacterium
CAACGATCTGTGAGGACGGTGTAACGAGAGGCGGCTCGCCGAGATCCTTGCGGACCCTCGGAATTTCCTGAAGCACATCATAGTACTTATCCTCTGCATTCTGCTCTTTTAACTGGCTCACCATATTTGACAACATACCGCCCGGAACCTGATACATCAGCGTCTTGATATCGACGCCGAGCACCTTCGGATTCAGCAGGCCGCTCTTTAAGCACTCCTCTCTGTAAGGTCTGAAATGCTCTGCAATCTTTGCCAGCAGGTTCTGGTCAAAACCAGTGTCATAGGGTGTGCCCTTGAATGTCTCTACCATAACCTCCGTCGCCGGCTGTGATGTTCCGAGCGCAAACGGAGAGATTGCGCAGTCGATGACATCGACGCCAGCCTCAACCGCCTTGAGGTATGTCATGGAAGCGACACCGGATGTATAGTGTGTGTGCAGCTGGATCGGCAGCTTAGTCGCGGACTTCATCGCCCGGATCAGCTCCTCAGCCTTGTACGGCACCAGAAGTCCAGCCATATCCTTGATACAGATGGAGTCAGCGCCCATCTCCTCGATGTCTTTGGCCATCTTCATCCAGTACTCGAGTGTATACGCGTCGCCCAGTGTGTAGGAGAGCGCAATCTGCGCCTCGCCGCGGCCTTCTCTCTTCTTGACTGTGTTTGCCGCGTTCACCGCGCACTGCAGATTTCTAAGGTCATTGAAGCAGTCAAAAATACGAATAATGTCAATACCGTTTGCGATCGATTTCTCAACGAACTCTGTCACAACATCATCCGCATAATGACGGTATCCTAAGATATTCTGACCTCTGAAAAGCATCTGGAGTTTTGTCTTTTTAACGCCATCCCTGATCTTTCTGAGTCTCTCCCACGGATCTTCCTTCAGGAAGCGAAGGGATGCGTCAAATGTAGCGCCACCCCAGCACTCCAGAGAGTGATATCCCACCTGATCCATTGTCTCGAGAATAGGGAGCATGAACTCCGTCGGCATTCTTGTAGCGATCAGAGACTGATGCGAGTCACGAAGGACTGTCTCAGTAATCTTGATCGGTTTCTTTTCTATTTCTGACATTTCTATTCCTCCTTGTCAATATTATACCTTTAAAATACCCCGAATATCGCCATGAATGTACCAGCTGCAACTGCAGTACCGATAACGCCTGCCACGTTTGGTCCCATCGCATGCATCAGCAGGAAGTTGGTCGGATCTGCCTCCGCGCCGACCTTCTGGGAAACGCGCGCAGCCATAGGAACCGCAGAAACGCCCGCAGAACCGATCAGCGGGTTCACCTTGCCCTTTGTCAGCACACACATCAGCTTTCCGAACAGAACACCTGCCGCTGTACCAAACATAAATGCGGCAAGACCCAGGATAACGATCTTGAGCGTAGACGGATTGAGGAAAGCTTCCGCGCTCGTCGTAGCGCCTACAGACGTGCCGAGCAGGATGACAACGATGTACATCAACGCATTGGAAGCGGTCTCCTGAAGCTGTCTCACCACGCCGGACTCCCGGAAGAGATTTCCCAGCATCAGCATACCGACAAGCGGCGCTGTCGTAGGAAGGATCAGACATACCACAATCGTCACGACGATCGGGAAGAGAATCTTCTCAAGCTTGGAAACCGGACGCAGCTGCGCCATCTTAATCTTTCTCTCCTCCTCCGTCGTCAACAGCTTCATGATAGGCGGCTGGATAATGGGAACGAGTGACATGTAGGAGTACGCTGCCACCGCGATCGGTCCGAGCAGACCTGTCTGCCCCAGTTTACCTGCAAGGAAAATGGATGTCGGTCCATCTGCACCACCGATGATAGAGATTGCAGCGGCCGCCTTGTCGTTGAATCCAAACGCGATCGCGCCAAAATACGCCGCGAAGATACCAAACTGTGCAGCTGCACCGAGCAGGAAGCTCTTGGGATTGGCAATCAGCGGCCCGAAGTCCGTCATGGCTCCAACCCCCATGAATATCAGAGATGGGAGAAGTGCCCACTCATCCAGTAAGTAGAAATAATACAGCAATCCGCCCGGTGTGCCATCCGCACCGATCGGCGCCATAATGTCGGGATAAATATTCACCAGCAGCATGCCGAACGCTATCGGTGTCAGGAGCAGCGGTTCAAACTGCTTCGCGATAGCAAGATAAAGAAATCCGCATGCGACAATAATCATGATAACATTTTTGTAATCAATGCTGAAAAATGCCGTCTGGTGAATCAGATTGTTCAATGTATCTGCGATATATGACATTTTGTTGACCTCCTATTTTATTTTCCAGGGCATACCTGCCCTGCTTTCACTGTCTTGCGGTGCTTAATTCAAAGTCGCAAGCAAAGCACCTGCCTCAACAGCGTCGCCAACTGCCACATCAACGCTTGCCACTGTACCGTCCTGAGGAGCCACCACCGGGATCTCCATCTTCATAGCCTCGAGAATCACGACCGCATCGCCTCTCTTTACAGCCTGTCCGACACTCTTCTCAAGCTTGAATACCTTGCCTGCCGCACCTGCCTCAATCCTCACGCTGCCCTGCGCGCCTGCACTTGCTTTCGGTGCTGCCGCTGCCTTGGGAGCTGCTTTCGGTGCCGCCTTGGGAGCCGCTGCAGCCACAGGAGCTGCGCCGGAACCTGCGCCTTCTTCTACTACGACATCATATACGTTGCCGTTGACGGTAATTGTATAATTTTTCATCTTGAAATCCTCCTAAAATAAAACTCTATGCTCTTTTCCAATTCTTTGTATCTGCACGTCTGATGCTTCTCACCTGGAATCCTTCCACGCTTGTTCCTTCGTACGACGCGATCGCTGCCGCGATGACTGCCACAAGTTCCATGTCATCGGAGAGGTCTTCCTCCTCTTCCTCCACGACAGGCGCTGCGGGCGCAGGAGCCGGTGTCGGTGCTGTCTCCACTTTCTTCGAAGTCTGCAGCTTTGGCAGGAAACCGAATGCCGAAATAATGAAGCTGATCAGAATCAACACCACAAACACTGTACCCATACCGAGCAGTGTGTTGAGTGCCGCCTTTGTCATCAGCCCGCCCATCGTCTCATCGAGATTCAGTGTGCAGGACGTCATCTGCAGATAAATATCATTTGTAAAAATTAATTCTACCGAACCGTTTCCATTCTCACCCTTCACTGGGATCATAACGACAATGGTATCATTGTCATAGTGGGATGTGGACGCCCCAAACTCTGTGATCGCCCCCATGCTGTCGATACCCTTCTTGAATGAAGTGAGCGCACTGTTGACCGCCTTACCCTCACACATAAACGATGAATCGCCGTAATACTGCGCATAGGTCGATGCAAACAGATCACCAAGCTCTACATTGCTATAGTCTGCAAGCATTTCATTTACATCGTTCTGGCTGACTAATGTCATTGTGAGATTGACAACCTGGTCAGCTCTGCTCCGCGCAGCGCTCTCCTTATTCAGTTGAAATTCGCTGGGCGTCTCACTGGAACTGCACGCTGTCAAAACGAAAACGCAGGTAAGCATTAATAATATTTTCGCAAATTTTTTCATATTAACGTTCACCCTTTCTTAGACCGTGCCATGCTTCTTTGACGGACGATCCTCTCTCTTTGTAAATAACATCTCGAAGGCGCCGATCACGTATTTTCTCGTGTCCGCCGCGTCGATGATCTGATCTACATATCCTCTTCTTGCTGCCCCTGTCGCGCTTGTCTGAAGTGCAGCGTACTCTGCCGCCTTCTCCTTGATGACATCTGCACCCTGTCCTTCGTACATAATCTTGGCTGCAAGGTTTGCATCCATGGAGCCGAT
>CAMWOK010000303.1 GCA_947175845.1 uncultured Lachnospiraceae bacterium
CATTGATTCCGCCGCCGTCGTCCCGCACTTCGATCACGACGTTGTTTCCATCCTGATAGGCGTCAAGGAAGATGGAACCGACCTCCGGCTTGCCATTTGCCACGCGCACGTCATTCGGCTCAAGACCGTGATCGGCGGAATTTCTGAGCATGTGCATCAGCGGATCGCCGATCTCGTCGACCACCGTGCGGTCAAGCTCTGTATCTTCACCTGTCATGTACAGTTCCATTTTCTTGCCGAGCTTCTTTGACAGGTCCCGGATCATGCGCGGGAATTTTGCCACGACACTCTCGATCGGCACCATTCGAACCTTCATGACAGATTCATGAAGATTTGTCGTCACACTCTCAAGATACTCAATCTGCTCGTTGACAGAGCCGTTATCTCCCTTATTCTCCTCCGCAGCAGTAGCTGATATCAGCGAGTTCTTCGCAATGATAAGCTCACTGACCAGATTCATCAGATTGTCAAGCTTTTCAATATCCACGCGGACCGTTCTGTTTACAACCGGTTTTGCTGCCGGTTTTGTCGATGCGGAGGACGATGATGACGCTGCTGTCGTTTTTGCGGGCTGCACGGACGCTGCCGGCGCAGACGACACTGCCTTAGGTGCGGGCGCGGTCACTGCGGGCTTGGGTTCCGCGGACGCTGCCGGCACGCTCTCCACCGGCTTTTCCGGCTCAGCAGCCTTTGCAGGTGCCGACATCAGATACTCTGAGCAGAATGCCTCCTCAATCTCAGAGACACTTCTGACTGCGTCCCGGATCTCATCTGCCGGGCTTGCCGATATAAACACCAAACTGAACGTAAGTTCAAATTTTTCATCTTCAATATCCTGCGCCGTCGGTGCCGAGACGATGATCTCACCCAGCTTTTCGAGAGCCTTAAACACCAGAAATGCCCTGGCTGCCTTCAGCACGCACGCCTCCTCGACGTACACGGTCACACCGTAGACCTTAAGTCCCTCGCTGTGCGCTTTCTCGATGAGCATACGCTCTGTGTCCGAGAGCTTAATCTCCTGCCATCTCTCACCCTTGGCATTTCCCTTTTCGACAGGCGGGGTCTTCTCCTGCTTCGGCGCTGCGGAGCCCTCCGCGGCCGGCGCACTGTCCCCAACGATCACCTCGCCGTTATTTTTCAGGATGCTGTTGAGTGCATCAATCAGATCCTGATTGTCGTTCGTCCCCTCCTCGGTCGTCTGCTGGATATTGTTGACGTACTCCTCCAGCGCATCCAGACTCTTGAAGAGAATGTCAATCATGCCCGGCTGCACCTTAAATGTTCCGTTTCGAACTTCCGAAAACACATTCTCCATATCATGGGTAAGCGTCTGCATTCTCTTGTAACCCATAGTACCGGCCATGCCCTTCAAGGAATGGGCAGCCCTGAAAATTTCGTTGATTGTATCCATATTTTCAGGACTCTGTTCCAGATCCATAATCTGATCGCTCAGATTCTGTAAATGTTCCTTTGACTCATCAAGGAAAATATCAAGATATTGACTTGTATCCATTCTACCTGACCCCCACACTCATAATAATTTCCTGGGCCACGTTATCAAGTGAGACCACTTGGTTTACCAGTCCTGTAGCTGCGATCGCCTTGGGCATTCCATACACCGTAGATGACCCCTCATCCTGTGCGATAACGTGTATTTTTTTTGAAGTTTCCAAATTCACGATTCCTTTGGTGCCATCCGCTCCCATACCGGTCAGTACCACACAGACGATCTGCGCATAACTGCTTGATTTCAAAGACTCGTACATATAATTTGCACAGGGTTTCACCCCCTCCCTGGGAGGTTCATCCGTATACTTGATGGTCGCTCTTCCGCCTTTGGTCGCCACGTTCATATGCTTGCCGCCCATGGAAATATACACCACGCCGTTCTCGAGCACATCGCCCTCGACAGCTTCCTTGACCTTGATCTTGCTCATGGAGTCAAGCCGTTCCGCGAGAGACTGCGTAAACCCTTTGGGCATATGCTGGACAATCAAAACCGGTGCTGCGAGCTCTGCAGGCAGTCTCGGCACAACACTCTGAAGCGCCTTGGGGCCTCCTGTTGAGCAGGCAAGCGCCACGATCTTCTGTCCGCTCACAGCAGGCTGGCTCTTGCGCACAATGCTCACAAGCTTCTGCGTTGTCTCCTCCTGCTTCTCCCTCGACACGACCGTCACCGCAGACACTGCTGAAATGTTTGTCTGACGGCTTGAAACCACTGCCTGAAGTGTGTCTAAGAATTTATCCTTGAATCCGCTGCTCTTCAGATATACAATGTTCACCGGCTTCTCTATAAAGTCGATCGCCCCAAGATCAAGCGCCTCCATTGTAACCGTCGCGCCATCCTTGGTATCCGTGCTCGCCATCATGATGCGCGCCCGGATCTTATCCTTCTGCAGTGCACGCATCAGCTGGATTCCGTTCATCTTAGGCATATTGACATCAAGAACAACACCATCGTACTGATTCTTTTTCAGAAGCTCATATGCTGCGAGACCATCGAAAGCCTGCTCCACTACCTGGAACCGTTCATCTGAATTGATTATATCACACATAACTCTTCTCATAAGTGCAGAATCATCAACTACAAGGATTTTTTTCTTATTTTTTGGAGCATTTGTGTTCATTATCATACTATTCAACGACCCTTCCCATTTTTTCTATTTTTTCTTTCTTCATCAAAAATAAATTTTATAATCTGTTCTCTTGTCGCGGTATCTATATATTCAAATTTCACACGGACTTCATACTCGTTTGCCCTGTTCTCTATCTCTCCTGAGAATACGACCTTCGCCGCAAGCAAAAATGCCCTCTCATTCTCTGCTGTCGGCAGACAAAACCGCATCAGGATCGTGCTGCCTTCCTCAAACTTATGTCTTGACACAAATCGTGTTCCGCCTCCGCTGATGTCCACAATCACGCCCCGCGCCATATTCTCCTCCAGCACAGTCATATGGCCCTGGACAAAAGCATCGCACTCCTGCCGCGTCATCGCGCGCGCTGTCATATCGATCACACAGTTAAACCTGTAATACTCCCTTCTCTGAAACTTGTGCAGATTGCTGACAAGCTCGACAACAAGAACGTAGATCCCATTGACCTTGCGCCTGTCGGCAATCCGGACATCCGCGCGGTACATCCCTTTATGCGCATAAAAGCATACATCATACTCTCCGCCAATCGGGAGCAGCACCAGTTTGGTCTGCTCCATCGGCATCACCAGTTCAAGCCGTCCATCATCCAGAATATCATAAACCGAAGTTCTGTAAGTCTTTACGCCCTCCGTACCGTCAGGAAGCACCACACTGACTATTGATTTTAATTCAAGCTTATCACCCGGTGATATAAACTTCTCTATCATTTATATTCACCCCATTTTTTTGTTTCCTGCCACGATATGTGAGAAAAAAGCCGCCATTCCCCTCTTTACCAGTGACTTGTCATATTCTCTGTCCATCAGAATATACGCCATCTTTTCGTAAGCGATAGAGGACTTCGCATTCGGGCTCTGCATACTCACCGGAGTCTGCTGCATCACTGCGTCCTCGAGGCGGTAATCCTGCGGTATGGCGCCAAGATACGACAACGGCAGCTTGAGATAACGGCTCACCACCGTCTCAAGTTTGCTGTACATAATCTCTCCCTCCGCCACACCGGAAACCTTGTTGGCGATCACCATGATTTTTGAGTCCTCCCGCGAAAAACGCGGATGGCGGTTCAGCGCCTTGAGCAGGGAGTATGAATTGGTAATCGAGGTGGGTTCCGGTGTGCCCACGACGAGAATCTCAC
>CAMWOK010000304.1 GCA_947175845.1 uncultured Lachnospiraceae bacterium
TTCCCCGCAGCAGATACCAAATCATGCATCCCTCCCCCGCCACGAAAAAGACCGCAAGAAAGACGGCCGCCGCCATACAGCCCCCTGACATCTGCCGCACCGCCGCCGCAATCTGCGCAAAATCCTGCCCGCGGAACACACTCCAGAACGTCAGTGCCATGACAGAAACAAAGATCCCCGCATGGACAGCAAGCCTGCGCGCCTCCTTCTTATTCCCACGCTTCATACACACATACTCCCTTTCGCAAGACGCCCCGAAAGCCCCTCTGACGATCCTGCTGCAATCTGCGCAAGCGCTCCCTCAAAAACTACGCGCATATTCTGATACGCATAAAAGTCCTTTGGCGTCACAAGCGAAAAGTGTTTCCTGGAAATCACAATTCCATTTTCCTGTAAAACGCGCGCGACATAGGAGGAGCACGTGTACTGGTTATGAATGTAAAAAGGGATCTTTAACAGCAGAAAGGGCAGACCCGGCACTGCGTAGTGGATGCGGAACCGATTCTGATAATCGTGCTGCATCCGCTTTTGAATTGCCTCTTTCTGCGCGTCCGTGCAGTCCAGCTCACAGATCCGGTAGTGCGCTGTCGGAAAAGTCTGCAAAATCCTGTTCTTATCCTCCCGCTCAAACCCGGCAAACACCGGAACTGCCGGATTGCGCCGCCCCACACTGTACGCCTCCTGCAGCTGTGCGTCAAACCCCAGCACGACATGTACATACCGCTGCCGCAAAACGCTCCGTATCAGAGCCGCAAAAAATCCCGGCGTATCCACAAGTGCAATATAAATATGTGACATCATCCACACTCCCTTCCACACCGGCTATTGAAACTGGTAAATCTTGCGCGCAAGCCTGTAACCGCCCACTGTGGCAAGTTTTCCCAGCTTTCCGGGCAGATTTGTAAACCCGCTGAGCTTCGTGTACCGCAGTCTGTAGTACAAACCGGGATTGCTTCTTTTGATGTCAGACCATAATTCCAGGTGCCTGATCCTGGCCTGCTCGTCTCCCCTAAGCAGCAGATGAATCGAGGAAATCGCCATCATTATCGAGACATTGCGGCACATATAGCCTGCAAGCTTTGGATATCTCCTGCGCACTGCGTGCAGATCCACGCTCTCCGCGACCATTTTAGTCACCTTTATCTGCTGCTCAATCCGCGAAATAAGCACCTTTTCATTGACTGACTGGTCCTCCCTGCCCAGATAGTACTGATACAGGTTGAGATGCATATAGAAAAGCGTCTCCACATAAGGCAGCGGACAGTAAGCAAACAGGTTGTCCACATAAAAGGTGTGTTCCGGCAGAACGACCCCGGATTTTCGCAGAATATCTGTCCGGTAAATCAGCGCGTGCATCACCAGATACTGGGAAGGGCGGAACGTCCCGATATCATCCCAGGTGCAAATCTTGTCCTCGGGAAAAACATTTTTGAACTGGATCGTCTTCTCTGTCCGCTCCTCGAGATGATTGTATGTATAGTCGCAGATCAGCAAATCCGGGCCAAAACCCTGTGCACACCATTTTTCTATCCTTTCGAGCAGCGCCCTGTACGCGCCCTCCTCCAGCCAGTCGTCAGAATCCACCACCTTGAAATACATTCCTGTGGCGCGCGCAAGTCCCGCGTTGACACCGGAACCATGCCCGCCGTTGCGCTTGTGCACCACTGTCACGATGTCGGGAAACTGCCTGGCATAGCGCTCTGCAATCTCCCCTGTGCGGTCTGTCGAACCGTCATTGACAACGATTATTTCCACGTTCTCCCCGCCGGGAACCAAAGAATCCAGGCAGCGCTCAAGATAGTCCTCCGAATTAAAACAAGGTACAGTTATCGTTAAATGTTTCATAGAAATCCCCCTCCTCCAATCAGTTTCTATAGAACATTATAACGTCTGTACCTTTCAAAACCTTTGTCTATTTCTTACTATTTTCTTACGTTTCCCGGAAAATATTGTGAAGACACGGCGGCAGCTTTCGTCTGACGCTGCCTGTCAATGCATAATCTGCAGTTTTCAACGCAGTTTTTTCAACGCATACTTCCGGATATCCCCGTTGCTGTCATACTGCATCTCCTCGAGCAGCTCCCGGGTCAGCATACGCCTGCGGCCCATCTCCCTCACAACATGCTCCCTGCAATGCGAACACAACGTGCTCCGATACAGATAGGGCAGCAGTTCCTTTGGCTTTCCTTTTCCCGGAACGGCAAACAGTTCCATGACATCGTGGAACGCCCAATGCCAGTAACCGTCCTCGTAAGAAACCGGTATCTGCCTGACGGCATCCACAATGAGCGCCCTGTCCCCCGCCTCAAAATTGGCCGCGAGCATGGAGACAGCCTCCGCCGTATGTTCCTTGTTCTGCAAAAGCGCGATGGCATACTCCCTCACTTTTTTATCCTTTCTGTTGCCAAGCGCCGTAAAAGCCCACTCAGACAGCCCCGGATGCTCTGCCTGCGCGTCCGCAAACAAATTCGGCAGCGCAGGCGCCCACGCACAGGTTTCGTTCGCAAGCAGCCTCAGAAGATGACAGCGGACTTCCGGATCCGTCTCATCCCGATAGTATGCGGCCAGCTTCAGGACTTCCAGCTTCTTACCCTGCCGCATCCACCTGCGTCCCAGCGCCAATGCGCACATCTGTCCCGGCTTCTCCCCGTTTTTTAACCGCCGGTAAACCTCTTCTGCCGTCTCCGGATCTGTCCGCTGCGCTCTATCCCATTCAGACTGCCTCGCCGTGAGCCGTTCCTCCCTGCACCGCGCATAGTTCTCTATGTGTTCGTCCACATCTTCCAGGTGAAGCAGGCGGTGAACCGTTCTTTTGCCCAGACTCTCCTCGCTGGCCGCCTGAAACCACTCAAAGCCATCATAGTCATACAGCTTATTATTCTCGATCAGAATCCCCAGATCCCTCACGATCCGCCTGTAAATTCCAATTTTGTTCTCAAGTCCATCAAAACAGGAACACACCAGCGCGACACACATACTTTCAAAATTGTCCCGCTCCGGCAGCAGACCATACTGTTCCCGCGCGCGCTTTTCTGACAAAATACCCAGCAGCACCTCATAACAGCGTGTCAGGATCCTCCACGCCCGCATGTCTCCATCGGACACAAAGTATGCCAGCAGCGCACAGTCCTGCGCAAACTCCCACCCGCGCGCGTGCATACTGTGAAACAGGCGCTTTTCAATCACATCCAGAAACGGTGCGATATCCGAAAACTCCATGATCAGCTCATACAGATAGAAACTCCTGCAGCCCTCGAGCTGCGCGTCGTACGCCAGATCGCGGGAACAGGCCCACAGGACAAGCGGACAAAACTGTTCCTTCTGCGCATCTTCCATATTTTTTAATGCAATCACACAGCTGCCAAGCCCGCGCTGCATATCGTGCTTAAACTGCTTTTTTGTCATAGATTTTCTCCCCCCTCCGCCTGCTTTCGCAGGTGCACGAATCAGGATGGTGAAATTTTATATTTCACCATCCTGATGTTTGACGCAGAGTATTTTTCTGAGAGTGCTGCTTTCCAAACGCAGGCTCAAAAAATAAAAAGCAGCAGCCAGCAAGTCCTAAATAAGGTATTGTTAAATCACCACAAAATAACAGCCGCATACACACAGGATCCTCGCTACAAACGATGCTATAATATTCCAACCAACTTTTTACAAAGCGTCACAAGGTCATAGCGAATTCCTTCCCGGCTACGCCATCCCCTGTTGCTCCATTCGTCCTGCGAAACGTCATCCCCGCCATATATCAACGCTCCATATT
>CAMWOK010000305.1 GCA_947175845.1 uncultured Lachnospiraceae bacterium
AAATGCCGAGCAGTTCCGTGAATCCCAGATGATGCGGCGTCAGTTAGGTCTGGGCGAACTGACAAGACAAGATGTCACAGTTGACGACATACAAATACCGGCTGCAGCTCCTACGCCTGCTACAGCACCAAGTCCTGTCCCTTCCCCGGCTGCTCCCTCTGTCCCGTCAATAAAAGATATTACCCTGGATCCTTCCAAAGAGTATTTGTGGACAAAATGGGGTGTTTATGAGATGCCAGAACCTTACCATATATACCTTGCCAAAGGTTCCCGCGATGACTTAAAATTGATTGCTACTGTTTAAGACAAGCCATTCCCAGTCCCTTCCAAAAGAATAAAATATTAACCAACCAATATTATGCTTAAGAAAATCCCCAAAGTATTATACTTTGGGGACTCTTTTTTATGAATTAGCAAACGCCCTGTGCGAGCATTGCATTGACAACCTTCTCGAAGCCTGCGATATTTGCACCTGCGACGTAGTTGCCTTCCATGCCGTATCTTCTGGCGGCGTCATCAATATTGTGATAAATGTTCACCATGATACCCTGTAACTTTGCGTCCACTTCCTCGAAGCTCCAGCTCAGACGCTCGCTGTTCTGGGACATCTCAAGCGCGGAGGTTGCCACGCCGCCCGCGTTTGCAGCCTTGCCGCCGACAAACCACACGCCGTTTGCCTGCAGGTACTCTGTCGCGTCGATTGTGGTGGGCATGTTTGCGCCCTCGCAGACACACTTGCAGCCGTTTGCAACGAGCTGTTTCGCATCATCAAGAAGAAGCTCGTTCTGGGTCGCGCACGGCAGTGCAATATCGCACTTAATCTGCCATACGCCCGCACCGCTCCGGTTATCGGCGCTGATCGCATGGTATTCTGCGCTCGGTCTTGCAGCTGCGTACTCAGTCAGGCGCGCTCTTTTGACTTCCTTCACTTCCCTGAGCAGATCCACATCAATTCCCTCGGGATCGTAAATCCAGCCTGTCGAGTCGGAGCAGGTCACAACCTTCGCGCCCATCTGCTGTGCCTTCTGCGTCGCATAGATTGCAACGTTGCCGGCGCCGGACACAACGACTGTCTTGCCTTCCATGGACTCGCCGTGGCACTTCATCAGTTCCAGTGTGAGGTAGAGCAGACCGTAGCCTGTCGCCTCCGTGCGCGCCAGGGAACCGCCGTATGTAAGCCCCTTTCCGGTGAGAACGCCCTCGAAAGTGCCCCGGATCCGCTTGTACTGGCCGAACATAAAGCCGATCTCTCTTGCGCCTGTTCCGATATCGCCCGCCGGAACGTCCACGTCCGCGCCGATATACTTAGACAGCTCCGTCATAAAGCTCTGGCAGAACGCCATAATCTCCCGGTCAGACTTGCCCTTCGGGTCGAAGTCGGAACCGCCCTTGCCGCCGCCGATCGGCAGGCTTGTGAGCGAGTTCTTGAAGATCTGCTCGAAGCCCAAAAACTTAATAATGCCCAGGTTTACAGAAGGATGCAGGCGGAGTCCTCCCTTGTAGGGTCCGATCGCATTGTTAAACTGTACCCG
The DNA here is from genome assembly GCA_947175845.1 of uncultured Lachnospiraceae bacterium. Classification (GTDB taxonomy): domain Bacteria; phylum Bacillota; class Clostridia; order Lachnospirales; family Lachnospiraceae; genus COE1. The sequence goes on from CAMWOK010000305.1 coordinate 1,533, forward strand.
GAATCCCCTGTTGACCTGCACCTGTCCCTTGTCGTCCACCCACGGTACGCGGAACATAAACTGGCGGTCAGGCTCCGTGATCCGCTCGAGAATCGCGTTCTTTCTGTAAAGCTCCTCATTTGCCTCCACAACAGGTCTGAGGGAATTTAAGACCTCTGTCACAGCCTGGATAAACTCCGGCTCACTGGCATTCTTTTTCTTGACAAGCTCCAATACCTCATCTACATATGACATACTAAAATCCTCCTTGGTTTATGAAAATGTATCTGGTTACACTGTCCGTTTCAACACTTTAATGCGCTAAACTCAGTCTCTATTATAGTTTAATTTTTTTTCCAGCACAATAAAAAATATGCCGTCCTGATAAATTTTGTGCAATTTATTTAATTTTGCGGGCGTTATTGCGCAGTTTTCTGTTTTATTTTACGCGCCGGACATTGCCTTCTGTACTATTCATACGCTCCTGGGAAATTACTTCCCCGCTTTTCCCGGAAGCTCATAGCGCATCAGATGCTCGTGGCAGACTCTGTCGAACGCGCTGCCCTCCCCCTTTTCAAGGCTGTCGACATACTCGTGCGCGTGCGTGTCGTCCTCGCGCAGCTGCATCACGTTAATCGCCAGGTTGGAACAGTGATCCGCGATCCGCTCATAATTGTTCGTGATATCTGAGAGTACAAACCCCATCTCCGCGGTGCACTTTCCTTTTCGCAGCCGCTTGATGTGGCGCTTTTTCATCTCCTTTTGCAGAATGTCAATCGCCTCCTCAAACGGCTCGATAGACCTTGCCGCCTCCTCGTCCTGCGTCTCAAGGACATGCACGGAGGCGCCGACGATATCCCGCACCGCCTGGGAGAAGATCATCAGCTCTTCTGTCGCTTTCTCCGAAAAGCTCTGCTCCTTCTTGTTCATGGTCTTTGCACAGTCCACCAGATTGACTGCGTGGTCAGATATCCGCTCGAGATCGCCGACACTGTGCAGGAGCATGTTCAGCTTCCGGGAATCCGGCTCGCTCAGATTCCGGCTTGAGAGCTTCACCAGATAGCCGCTGATCTCGTCCTCATAGCGGTCCACAAGACTCTCTATCTGCTCGACATCTCTCACGCACTTCTTGTCATACGCAAACAGGTTGTCCGTCGCACCGTTCAGCGCGTCCTTCGTCAGCGCCGCCATCTTCAGCACGTAGGAGTACGCCTGCTCCAGCGCAAAGGACGGTGTGTTCAGGAATCGCTCGTCCATCTTGGCAAAAAGCTCGTTTTCCCGCGCCTGCCGCTCTTCCTCCTCGTCCGGCTTGATGAGGAGAAGCGACAGCTTCTCGAGAAGGTTTGCAAACGGGAGCAGCACCAGCGTCGCGAGCACATTGAATCCAGTGTGCACCAGCGCGATTCCCGCACTGTCGGCAGCCTTGTCGAGAAACGCAAAATCCACGATCGCGTTCAGCGCGTAAAACGCAGCCATAAAGATGGCCGTTCCGATAACGTTAAACAGCAGATGAACAATCGACGCGCGCCGGGCATTCTTGCTCGCCCCGACGCCCGACATCATCGCCGTGACGCAGGTTCCGATATTCTGGCCGAGGATAATCGGCACCGCCGCCGCATAGTTGATGCTGCCCGTCGCGCACAGCGCCTGCAGAATACCGACCGACGCCGACGATGACTGGATGACTGCCGTGAGCAGTGCCCCCACAATCAGCCCCAGAACGGGATTGGTAAACATGGTAAACAGTCCCGTAAACTGCGGAACCTGGCTGAGCGGCTTCACCGCCGAGGACATGGTGTCCATGCCCATCATCAGGATGGCAAATCCGACCAGAATCGAGCCGAGATCGCGCTTTCTCCCGCTTTTGAGAAACAGGATAAACACCACGCCGACGGCTGCGAGCACCGGCGAGAACGATGTCGGTTTGACCAGCTGCAGCAAAAAGTTGTCGCTCTCTATGCCCGTCAGGCTCAGCAGCCACGAGGTGATAGTCGTACCCACGTTGGCGCCCATAATGATTCCGATTGCCTGCGAGAGCTTCATAATCCCGGAATTGACGAAGCCGACCACCATCACAGTCGTGGCGGACGAGGACTGGATCACCGCCGTCACCCCTGCACCTAATAGCACCGCCTTGATCCTGTTGTTCGTCAGGTTCTCCAAAACCCGCTCAAGACGCC
>CAMWOK010000306.1 GCA_947175845.1 uncultured Lachnospiraceae bacterium
CTTCAGACTGCACTACAATCTTGTCTGCATTGACGATGCCAGGCATAAAACAGAAATGCTTTATATGTGCAACAGCCTGTTCATTGTCGGGAGCTGTTTCTGCAAGCACAAAATAAGGTATGTAAACCAGCTGCTTTGTACATTTTTTCAAATGATGCGAATAAAAGTCCGGGTGAACACTTGTTACCAGATTCCAATTATCATATGCATTATGTATATAAATAATATCAGGCATCTGCTCTTCGAGATTGTATGTATCATATCTCGTAATCGGCACATCCGCGGGATAGAGATCCCCTTCATAATGCCGCTCACCGAGACTTCCGTCCGGATTCTTATCAAAGTATGGTATCGGAACAACATACGCATTGCAGTTCTCATCCTCGTGCGCCGCCCGCCACACACTTTCCAGCGAATCCCACATGGCCGCCTTGTATGGCAGAAACACGACTTCCTTCTTGTCCGGCGGCAAGTCATAAGTGATGGCATTGTGCAGCTGCAAAAGCTGCTTTCTGATCTTCTTGGAAAGCTTTCTGCACAGATTTTCGTCCTGCAGATGAATGCTCATCTGATAAATGTTCTCACAGTACTCTTCCAGCGTGCTGACCAGAGGGGCACAATCCATATCCAGCGTTTCGAGGTAACTGCCCATATCGACTGCGGACTCCTGACATCTGGCAAGTTCCTCCTCGGTCTCAAAAAGAACGGCTGCGGACGCTGCCCTGCTGACAGAATCATTAACTTTTATCAAGGCTGACACTGTCTGCAGCAGGTCTTTTTTTCTGTACCGCTTCACGCCCTCACCTTCCCTGTCAAAATTTTGCTATAATCAGTCTACAACAACAACCATAATTTTGCAATAACTTTTTGTTTTTATGTCTTTCCATTTTTGTACAGCAGCTTCCTCACTGCCTTATAAACCGAAAAAAATGCCGGTCACTCACTTGCTTTTTTTGATCTTCTTAGCCTTATTGATGTTGTACTTCATCTCGTACGCCTCAAAAAGTTCCCGGTACATGGCATTGTTCATCTCCCTGACACTCTTCTGGTACTCATGCGTGTCGAAATCAGCCGCCTCCGCTTCGAGCAGCGCCACTGCCACATTGGAACAGTGCGCCCCAATCCGCTCGAAATCCGTCAGGATATTGTTGAACGCAAAGCCCTGTTTCAGCTCGCACTTGCCGTTTCTAAGCCGCGTGATATGCCTTGATTTCAGCTCGTTGCAGAGCACGTTGACCAGCTCGCGCAAAGGTTCCACGTGCATTGCCAGATGGACATCATCCTCCGAGAAGGCGTTGACTGTAATCTCGAGAATTTCCCGCACGGCGCCGCCTAGGATGGACAGCTCATATGTGGCTTCGTCCGAGAACGATATTTTCTTTTCGTAGAGTTCGTTGGCGGACCTTGACAGGTTCACCGCGTGGTCGCCAAGGCGCTCAAAATCACTGATTGTATGTAGCAAAATGGATACCTGCCTGGACTGGTTCTCCGTCATGTCGCGCCCGGTCAGCTGCATCAGGTATGTTCCGAGCTTGTCCTCGTACTTGTCTATGAGATTTTCTTTCACCTGAACTTTGTTGTAGCGCTCCTCCGAATAGCTGTCGAACAGTCCCATTGCGCGGGCAATGTTCTTGCGCGCCTTCCTCGCCATGCCGTTCATGGCTGTGTGGCTCTGACGGATTGCGAGCGCCGGATATTTCAGGAAACGCTCCTCGAGCAGGTCGAAGTCCGCCTGCTCCTCCTTGTCCTCCGCAGTGTCCTTCACGAGCGTGAAGACAAGCTTCTCAATCCACCGGATAAACGGAAACAGAATCATCACCGTCGCCAGGCGGAAAACTGTGTTCAATATCGCGATGGTTATCGGACTCATCGTACTGTCCATAAAGTTAAAGTGCACAATGGCGTTGATGGTGTAGAAAACCACCGCCCAGAACACCATGCCGAACAGGTCGTTCATCAGGTAGATGAGCGCGGTCCGCTTGCCGTTCTTGTTGGTCCCAATCGAGGAGAGCAGCACCGGACATGCCGCGCCGACACCGATTCCGAGCGTGATGGGAAACGCGGACGCGAACGTGATCGTCCCCGTCACGGAGAGCGCCTGCAGAATACCGATTGACGCGGACGCGCTCTGCAGCACCGCGGTGAATGCAATGCCGACCAGGATACCCATAAACGGGTTGGAGAACATGGTGAGCATGTTGACAAAATGCGGGTTCTCCTTCAGCGGAGACACCGCGCCGCTCATGCTCTGCATACCAAACATCAGTATGGAAAACCCAAGCATAATATCGCCGATGTTTTTGTAGGTGCTCTTCTTGGAAACCATTTTGAACAGAATACCGATAATGGAGACAACCGCTGATATCGTCGTCGTGGACAAAAGCTGCGCGATGCCGTTAGAGCCCTCGATGTAGGACAGACAGAGAATCCAGCCGGTGATGCTCGTGCCGATGTTCGCACCCATGATGATACCGATGGCCTGCGCCACCTTCATCATGCCGGAATTGACAAAACCGACCACCATGACTGTCGTCGCTGACGAGGACTGTATAATCGCGGTGACTGCCGTTCCCAGGAGCACTCCCTTGAGCGGGGTGCTGGTCAGCTTGTAGAGGATGAGCTCCAGCTTTTCTCCCGCCGCTTTTTTCAGCCCGTCCCCCATCAGGGACATGCCGAACAAAAACAGTGCCACACCACTAAGTAACGATAAGATTGATGTTATACCCATATCAATAGTTTTCCTTCGCAGCGATTCCATTCCAGAACAGCTGTATTCCTTCTCTGTAAGTTTGTTTTACTCTTTTATCCTGTCTGACCGTCGGGTTTATTCCAGAATCTGCCTAGTGCTCCATACTCCAATTTCTAGCCGGATGGAGTACTAGACTCCCCGCCGTTTTGTATCGCGTTCATACTGACACACCTTAATCATAGCAGATTCTGTAAACTGTGTAAAGTCTTGATTCAAAATCACGCCTGCCCGTCGAGATAGTTGACAAACTGCTGTGCGGTGCGCCCTGAGATGCCGCCGTGGCTCAGTTCCCACTTGTTCGCCTCGGCCCGCAGCTCCTCGTCCGACATCTTTATTCCCAGTCTGTGCGCCAGCCCGATCACGATGTTGAAGTACTCTTTTTGCGAAGGCTTGGAGTAATTGATGGTGACGCCAAAACGGTTCACCAGCGAGAGCTTCTCCTCCATCGTGTCGGATCGGTGCATCCCGTTGTCCACCTCCACATCATTTCGGTCGCTCCAGGTCTCCTTGATCAGATGCCTGCGGTTTGAGGTCGCATAGATGAGAATATTGTCGGGCTTCGTCTCCACGCCGCCCTCGATGAGCGCCTTGAGGAACTTGTACTCCACCTCGAACTCCTCGAAGGACAGATCGTCCATGTAGATGACAAACTTATAGTTCCGGTTCTTGATCTGCGCAATCACATTCGACAAATCCTTAAACTGGTGTTTGTAGATCTCTATCATGCGCAGCCCCTGCGGATAGAAGGCGTTGACAATCGCCTTGATGCTGGTGGACTTGCCGGTGCCGCTGTCGCCAAAGAGCAGGACATTGTTGGCTTTTCTGCCCTCCACAAACGCCCTCGTGTTGTCGACAAGCTTCTTTTTCTGCAGCTCGTATCCAATCAGGTCGTCGAGCATCACCTTGTCCATGTTGTTGATCGGAAGAAATTCTATC
>CAMWOK010000307.1 GCA_947175845.1 uncultured Lachnospiraceae bacterium
GGAAATTGCAGAGTATGACGGGGCGGAGGTATTAGAGCTTGCGGGGGAATCTCCTTTGATATGTACTTCTCTCTCTGCGGCAGAACTGGAAACGCTTGCAAGGTGTGAGTGGCTGTGCTCTGGTGGGGTGGAGGAGTGCGATGTACCTTCGATAGATGATCTGTTTTCCTGCAGACCGCCTGTTCCAGAGGGATTTTGCTGTTACGCCATCGTTTGGGATTGATCGATTCTGGAAGGGTATCAGATAAACAGTTCCTTAAGTCAGGTAATATTACGGAAAGGACAGGACGAAGATGGGAATCGTGAGAAGCAAATATTATGGAATTATGCGGGGCATCACAGTCGGAATCTCGTTCTTTTTACAGATTGGACTGATGATTTTTCTGGGAATGTATCTGATGCGATATTCCATTATTGTTTATTTTGTGTTGGAGCTGGTCAGCGTGATTATCGTGTTTGCGCTGGTGAATAATGCGGAATCCTACAAAATGAGCTGGATTGTCATTATCCTGGTTCTGCCGGTGTCGGGCCTGTTTTTGTACTTTATGTGGGGGCGCAAGCGCGTCAACTCGCGGTATTTCAGGCGCTTTCGAAACTACGATAACCAGATGATGCAGAGCCTCAGGCAGGGGGACAGCATCGTGCAGGACTTAGAGCGGCAGCATCCGAACAAAGTGCAGATCAGCCGTTATCTGAGAAAAGAGGGTTTTCCCATCTACAACAACACGAAGGCGACTTATTTTTGTGTGGGTGAGGATGTATTTGCGGCAATGCTTGCGGATATGCGGCGTGCTGAGAAGTTTATTTTCATGGAATATTTCATCGTATCGGAGGGAAAGGTATGGAGTGATATTTTAGAGGTGCTCACGCAGAAGGCGAAGGAGGGCGTGCAGATCAAACTGCTGTTTGATGATTTTGGCACGCTGGGCATCAATACGCATGAGTTTCGAAAGGATATCAAGAGCCGTGGCATTGAGATGAGCATCTTCAACCCGATTCACCGCGGTGTGACCAAGATGTCGTTCAACTACAGAAATCATCAGAAAATAACGGTGATTGACGGAAATATTGCCTACACAGGCGGATTTAATCTAGCGGATGAGTACGCCAACTACATTGAGCGGTTCGGGCACTGGAAGGATTCCGGCATCCGTCTGTGCGGGGATGGCGCTTACAGTTTTACCTGTTTCTTTCTCGATATGTGGCGCGTCGCAAACAAAGGTGTGGAGATTCGGGATGCGGACCATAAGCCGGATATGCACTTTATTGAGGATGGCTACGTGCAGCCGTTTATGGGCGGTCCGCACAGAAATCCGCACAATCCCACAGAGGGCGCCTACACCAGGATGATCAACAAGGCGCGGGACTATATCTATATCACGACGCCCTATCTTGTCCTCGACCAGAGTATGCGGGATGACCTGGTGAACGCGGCGCTGAGCGGCGTGGATGTGTGCATCATTGTCCCAAAGATTTACGACAAGTGGTATGTGTACATGGTGAATGTGTCCAACTATGGAAAACTGATGGAGGCGGGCGTTCATATCTATGAGTATCTGCCCGGTTTTATTCATGCCAAGAATGTGATCGCGGATGACGAGTGCGCTATCTGCGGGACAATCAATACAGATTACCGCAGCTTTTATCTGCACTACGAGTGCGGGGTGTTTCTGAGCGAGATGGAGGCGGTAAAAGATATGAAAGCAGATTTCTTAAAGACGCTGGATCAGTGCGAGGAGATGAATCTGCTCAGCTGGTCGCGCCGGCCGATTGGAAACAAGGTGATGCAGGCGGCGCTGAAAGTGCTGTCGCCGCTGCTGTAGCGGATTGAATACAGAAACAGGGAAGGCTCACTGCCTTCCCTGTTTCTGTGTATGGGTATGTATTAAGAGTGGTTGTTTCGGTATTTGATGTCCAGCAGGGCGTTTCTGTCATTTTTGAACAGGTGTTGATACTCCGAATTGTTCCCTACCAGGATATGGGAATAGCGCGCGTATACTTCCTTGATACGCGTGATGTCTTTCTCTTTCACGGGCGCTCTTTCCACGGTTCCGTCGACAAGTCCCAGACAGATATAGTAGGTAACGTTTTGTTTCACACGATGTACTTCGTTGTACACCAGAACAATTTTACTGTTCTCCACAGGGATGTGGTTCATGTCGTAGCAGAAGGTCCACTGCCTGCCGATCCACAAGTTCCTTCCAATGTACTCTGAGGCGTCGAAATCGCTTTCCAGCTGCTGTTGTGTCACTGTGGTATTTTGTGCAAGATAATCCCTGATGCATTTGCCCACGGAATGGGTCAGCATACGAATCACAACAAACACATCAACTGTAAGGAAAAACAATCCCAGCGCGTTAAATCCATAGATATTGGTCATGGATTGTGTTCTGGCAAGCTCAGGTTTGTATCCCTGAAGCGCCTGAATCGCTGCCGGTCCGAACTTAATCAGAAAAAATGCCGCCATGCCTCCGCAGAAGAGAAGGGGCAGGAGCGAGCTTATCCATGATTTTGTTGTCATTTTTTTTATCATTTGTGATCTCCTCCATAAAATGTATTGTATGTCTAAACAGTTATTTATTCGCATTCCACATCTGATCGTCGGCGCGCACGCGTCATGAGACGCTCGATGCCATTCTGTGTTTAAACATATGTTGTTATTATACTAAAAAATATTGAATAAAGCAACATCTTTTGGAAATTTGATACAAGGAAGGTAACAGTTTTGTAAGAATGCATAGTGCTTGAGATGCATCAGGCCGTGGTATATGGCGTTGACGTCGCGAAGCACTTTGCATGGTTTGGTGGGTAACAGTTCGACAAGGCTGAACGGCAGCGGGAAGACAGTAAGCCTTCCCGCTGCTTTGTGTATTGCTATGTATTAAACACGGCTGCTGCGGTATTTGATGTCCAGCAGGGCATTTCTATCTTTTTTAAACATGTGAATGTATCGTTCGTTGTTTCCAACCAGAATATGGGGGTAGCGTCCATACAGTTCCATATACTTTGGAAGCGAGTTCTTTGTCACAGTCGTTTTAATTATGGTTCCGTCGACAAGTCCCAGACAGAGGTAGTATAGCTCAAATCTTTTGGAACGCCAATAGTCGCTGTACACCAGGACAATTTTGTCATTTTCCACAGGAACAGAGTCCATAGAGCCACAGAAAGTCCATCGTTTGCCAATCCACACGTTTTCTATAATTTCTGCTGCTTCGAAATCGCTGTCGAGCTGCGCCATCGTCACCCCCGGATTTGCAGCCAGATAGTTTTTCACCTTTTTACCCACGGAATGCATGATGTGATCTTTCAGGATCAGCAGATAAATCACAAGAAAAAAGAGTGCGAATAAACAGATTGCATACGTGTCTCTTGCAGAATCTGTCTTTGCAGACTCCGGGACGGAACCGCTCAGCGCCTGAATTGCCCTGGGTGCGAATATCAGCAGAACGATTCCTGGTATGACTCCGATGATAAGAGAGAGAAAAATCATGCTCTTCCTTTCTTTCGTTTCCAGTTTTTTAACCATTTTTGTATCCCCCATTCTGTTTCTTTGGATTCAGTTTTTGCTGTCACAATATTTTGAGCTTCTGTGTACAGCAGATTCATGTTATATAACTGTGTCTTTCTTCTTATCAGCCATTATATCATAGATTGAACTGTTTTAGAATTTTTTT
>CAMWOK010000308.1 GCA_947175845.1 uncultured Lachnospiraceae bacterium
ATTGCCAAATCCTGCTAGAATTTGTAAGTAAACGTAATTTGGGAGCAGCGTTTATAAATTCTTTAAAGCCAAGATTATGATTGGGAGACGTGATTGTGGTGGCATTTGGCAGTCATTAATAAGGAATGGAGGAAAAGCTATGGAGCAGTTAAACGTAATGACACAGCAGGATAACGAGAAGATTTTTAGGATTCTCAGCGATTTACTTACAAAGGACAGGGAATTTCAGATTATGATTACAGTACCGGCAGGTTCAAAACTTACTGGCGGGGATCATAATCTCGTGGGAAAAAAAGCAGACAGCCGACCAGAGTTGAGTTCCCTGGAGAATGCGCATGACCTCGAGAAAGATGTGACAGATATGATACACGAGATCGGTGTGCCCGCGCATATCAAAGGGTACCAGTATCTGCGTGAGGCGATCATGATGTCGGTGGAAGATATTGAGATGCTCAACTCGATCACAAAGATTCTCTACCCGTCGATCGCAAAGAAATACCAGACGACACCAAGCCGCGTGGAGCGTGCCATAAGGCATGCGATCGAAGTAGCATGGAGCAGAGGAAAGATGGAGACACTGGATTCTCTTTTCGGATACACAATCAACATCGGAAAGGGCAAACCGACCAATTCTGAATTTATCGCTTTGATAGCAGACAAAATCAGGCTCCATTACAGGGCATAATACAGATAGACATTCCGCGTATAATCAGACAAATTCCTTTACATTTCGGCTGGGGTTGGTGTATAATGAAATTATCAAAGTGCAAGAAGTTTACAACACTGGAATGAGTGTGGAAAGGGATTTGATAGTATGAAAAACATTTTATTTGTGGCTTCAGAGGGTGTACCGTTTATCAAGACAGGAGGACTTGCGGATGTGGTGGGATCCCTCCCGAAGTATTACGATAAGAAATATTTTGATGCAAGAGTGATACTGCCCAAATACATGTGTATGTCAGATCACATGAAATCACTGATGCAGTACAGAACCCATTTCTATCTGGATTTTATGGGACAGAGCGAGTATGTGGGGGTACTCGAGGCGCAGTATGACGGCATTACCTATTATTTCATTGACAATGAGAAAATGTTTGGAGGTTTCAAACCGTACAGCGACGATCCGATCGGAGAGATTACAAAATTTGTGTTCTTCTCCAAGGCGGCATTGTCAATTCTGCCGGTTGTAGGCTTCCATCCGGATATTATTCACTGTCACGACTGGCAGACGGCAATCATTCCGGTATATTTGAAAGAGCGATTTGCACAGGGCGAATTTTACCAGGGCATCAAGTCCATCATGACCATCCATAATCTGAAATTTCAGGGAATATACGACATCAAGACGGTTCAGTACATCACAGGTCTGGACGGTTCCTACTTCGCGCCTGACAAGCTGGGATACTTCAAGGACGGCAATCTGCTCAAGGGCGGACTCACATACGCAGATGCGATCACGACCGTGAGTGCAACCTACGCGGAGGAGATCAAGACAGATTTCTACGGGGAGAAGCTCAACGGGCTTCTGACGGCGAGAACACATGATCTGAGAGGAATTGTGAACGGTATCGACTACGAGGAGTACAACCCGGATACCGATCAGTTTATCGTGCATCATTACAATGCCTCGAACTTTAGAAAAGAGAAAGTTAAAAATAAGAAGGATCTGCAAAAGCAGCTCGGCCTGGAAGAGAACGACAAGAAGATGATGATCGGCATTGTGTCGAGACTGACGGACCAGAAGGGTATGGATCTGGTTGCATACATTATGGATGAGATGTGCAGCAAGGATGATGTGCAGCTGGTAGTGCTCGGCACAGGTGAGGAGCGCTATGAGAATATGTTCCGTCATTTTGACTGGAAGTATCATGGCAAGGTCTCCGCCAACATCTACTATTCCGAGGAACTTTCTCACAGGATCTATGCGGCGTGCGACGCGTTTCTGATGCCGTCATTGTTTGAGCCATGCGGACTCAGCCAGCTGATGTCGCTGCGTTATGGAACCGTTCCCATCGTGCGTGAGACGGGCGGACTGAAGGATACTGTGGAACCGTATAACGAGTACGAGAACAAAGGTACCGGATTCAGCTTTACCAACTACAATGCACATGAGATGCTCAACACGATCCGTTATGCAGAGCAGGTGTATTATGACAGGAAGCGCGAGTGGAACAAGATTGTGGATAGGGCAATGGGCATGGATTTCTCATGGGCGATGTCCGCGACGAAGTATCAGGAAATGTACGACTGGATGATAGGATAACAGGGGATGGGTGCAGGCGGGGCCTGCGAAGTTTCCAGAGAGAACGCGCGTAGAGCGCGTTCTTTCGGTTTGTTGGCAGATTGACGGGTATTTTGATATACTCCGAGGATAAGGCGGGTTGAATTATGGCGTTTGACGGGGTGACAATCGCGGGGATTGTCAGTGAATTGAAGGATAAGTTGACGGGAAACAGGATTTATAAGATTGCACAGCCGGAGAAGGATGAGCTGCTTCTGACCATAAAGGGCAGCTGCGGGCAGGTGCGGATGCTGATGTCAGCGGACGCGTCGCTGCCGCTGCTGTATCTGACAGAGAAGAATAAGACGAGTCCCATGACGGCGCCGAACTTTTGTATGCTTCTGCGCAAGCATCTGCAGAACGCGCGGATTGTGTCGGTGACACAGCCGGGGCTTGAGCGCATCGTGCGCTTTGAGCTGGAGCACCTGAACGAGATGGGGGATCTGTGCCGGAAGTATCTGGTGATCGAGCTGATGGGAAAACACAGCAATATCATCTTCTGTGATGACGAGGACAGGATCATCGACAGCATCAAGCACATCTCGGGAATGGTCAGTTCTGTCAGGGAGGTCCTGCCGGGGCGGGACTATTTTATACCGAGAACGCAGGACAAGGCGGATCTGCTGGCGTGCGGTGCGGACGACGTGGCGGCAGTGCTGAGAGCAAAGAGCCTTCCGGTGTACAAGGCAGTCTATACTGGATTTACGGGCATCTCACCGTGCATCGCGCAGGAGCTGTGCCACAGGGCGGGGATTGACGCGGATCTTCCCTCGTCGGACCTTTCAGGAGAGCGGCTTGACCGCTTGGTCTCTGCGCTGACAGGGCTGGCGGATGATGTGCGGCATGAGCGCTTCTGTTTTCAGGTCGTGTATGAGAGTGGCCAGCCGGCTGAGTACGCGGCCATCCAGTTGAGTTCTTACAGGCAGGATCAGAGCAGAAACTTTGAGAGCATCTCGGCGCTGCTGGAGTATTATTATGCCGAGAAGAATGTGATTACGCGCATCCGGCAGCGCTCGGTGGATCTGCGAAAGATTGTGCAGACAGCGCTCGAGCGCAATGTCAAGAAATACGACCTGCAGGTAAAGCAGCTTCAGGATACCGCAAAGCGGGAGACGTACAGGGTGTACGGAGAGCTGCTGAATGCGTACGGCTACGGGGTAGAGACGGGCGCAAAGTCCATGGAAGCCCTCAATTACTATGACAACCAGATGGTAACGATACCGCTTGACCCCATGCTCTCTGCGGGGGAGAATGCCAAGAAATATTTTGACAAGTACCAGAAACTCAAGCGCACCTGCGAGGCGCTCACAACCCTCACACAGGAGACGAAGGAGGAGATCGATCATCGCTCGTCTGTCAGCACGTCCCTTGATATCGCACTGAAGGAGGA
>CAMWOK010000309.1 GCA_947175845.1 uncultured Lachnospiraceae bacterium
GACAAGGCTTGATTTCGCGCTGCCCGTGCCGCCGATAATGCCAATCGTCTCTCCCGACTGGATTTCCAGATTGATGTCCTTCAAAACGGCCTTGCTGTCCTTGTTGTACGCAAAGGACACATTGTGAAATGCAATGCTGCCATCCTTTACAGATGTGACCGGATGCTCGGGATTTTGCAAATCGGTCTGTTCTGTCAGAACCTCCGAGATACGCTTCGCGCTGGCATAACTCATGGAGAGCATGACAAAAATCATGGAAACCATCATCAGACTCATCAGTATGTTCATGCAGTATGCCAGCAGGCTCATCATCTCGCCCGTCGTGAGACCTCCCGCCACAATCATCCGGGCGCCAAGCCACGAGATCAGCAGGATGCAGCCGTACACTGTCACCTGCATCAGCGGCATATTGATGACGACAAGCTTCTCCGCCTTGAGGAACATGTTGTAGATATTCTGGTTTGCCCTGGCAAATTTTTCTTTTTCGTGATCCTCGCGCACATACGCCTTCACGACCCGTATCGCAGATACGTTCTCCTGCACGCTCGCATTCAGGTCATCATATTTTTCAAATACCTGCCGGAAATACTTGTTTGCCCGCGGCATGATAAATGCAAGGCAGACGGCAAGGAAAATCACCGCTGCGAGATAAACGCTCGCAAGCCGCGCATTGATGGAAAACGCCATCACCATGGCGATAATCATGGATGCCGGCGCGCGCATTGCCATGCGCAGTATCATCTGATACGCGTTCTGCAGATTCGTCACATCTGTCGTGAGACGCGTTATCAGGCTGGATGTAGAGTACTTGTCAATATTTGAGAAGGAGTACGTCTGAATGTTCTCAAACATTGCCTTTCTCAAGTTTCTCGCAAAGCCCGTCGATGCCCTCGCACCGTACTTTGCCCCCATCAGTCCCGCCCACAGTCCAATCAGCGCCATCAGTATCATCAGACCGCCAATCTTATAGATGTGGTTCAGGTTTCCCGCATTGACGCCATTGTCAATGATGGATGCCATCAGCAGCGGGATAATCATTTCCATGATAACCTCAAGAATCATGAAAACAGGCGTAAGTATGGAATCTTTTTTAAATTCCTTGATTTGTGCGCCCAATACCTTTAGCATAAAGTAACCTCCATTTGCATCTTATTTAGAATCTGTGAAAAAACTACTGACACCTTAAAATGCATCCGCTGTCTTCCCACAGCTTCCTAGCTGTAAAAATTTTGTCATGGTTTCTTCTGTTGTGCCACAGCCGCATAAGCTTTGTGTGATATCCCAAAGCTACCGATCCATATTCTCCATAAGCTGCTGCGCCACCTCGTAAAAAACGGCAAGCTTATCCGGCGCAATTCCTTCCAGAATACTGCTCTCCATGTCGTCAATCATCGCCTTTGTCCTGACAGCTGTGTCCATGCCCTGATCCGTGAGGGATATCTGTTTGAGCCGCGCATCCCCCTCCACCGCCGATCGCCTGATATAGCCCTTCTTTTCCATCAGCTGCAGGATCGCTGTCACCGTGGAACGCCTGATGTTGAAATCCGACTCGATTGTCTTCTGGTAGACAGCCCTGTCCCGGTTGTGGTGGAGATACCCCATAATCCAGCCGTGCATCAGCGTCACCTCGTCCAGTCCCACCGCCATCCCGCACGCCATAAATTTCTTTCCAAACGCGCCGTTGAGTCCCTTGATGATGTGACCGAGCTTGTACTTTTCAGGCTCTCCACAGCCACAGTTGTCCAACGCATCCATACCGCATACCCCCCATCTCTGTCCCGTTTTACGGAATTTATAAAAAGATTATATTTTGTTCGCCCTCAAACTGTTCGCGCACTAACATATTATTCCAGATAAAAAAATATGTCAATATCTTTTTTTAATTTCACACTTTTTTCACATTTCATTTCCACATTGGACTGCACAAAGATACTTGATGGAGAAACCTGCGTGAATATAAACAGGGGGCTTGCGTGCCCCCGTATCCTATAATTTTATTACCTTGTCCGCTAACCGGATCAGTTTTCCTTCATGTGATACAAAAATTAACATTCCCTGGTAATCTCTGATAAATTCTTCCAGCCAGGAAACAGACTCTGTATCCAGATTATTCGTTGGTTCATCGAGAATTAACACGGAACCTTTTTTGATTAAAGCCCTTGCAACAGCCACTTTTTGAAGCTCTCCGCCTGAGAGCTGCCCTACATCCTTTTCCAGCAATTCCGTAATGTTTAATTTTTCTGCAATCTCAGTTACCTGCTCTGACAAAGCATTGCTGTCCCCAAAAGAAATGTTTTCTTTTACACTACCCTCAAACAAAAACGGCGTCTGCTCAACATATGCAATCTGTCTGTTTAAATCCTCCCTGGAAATATTTCTGATCTCATTCCCATTTACATTTATCTTCCCTCCATACGATGCATATAAACCCATCACTAATTTTACAATTGTTGATTTTCCGCTTCCGTTTCTTCCTGTTAAAACCACCTTTTCTTCTTTACCTATCTCCATATTAAATTTGTTTAATATGGCTGTCCCATCATATGAAAAATTCACATTACAAAATTGAATTTCCGAAATATTTCCGTTCAAACTGTTATTTCTTTTTTCTTCATCCTCATAAAAAATCAAAAGCCGATCTACTATGTTGAATAAAACCAGAATGTTTTGTATGATAAAACTAAAATACTCGATAACAATATTAAATACGCCAAAATATGTAATCATTGTAATCACATTTCCTGGTGTCAATGCTCCTTTTGCGACAGCGAAAGCACCAATAAATAATAATATCAATTCACAAAAAAAGCCTGTTCCATTCAAAAGATATTCCATAAATGTCTGTAGTTTTATATTTTTGATAAAACTATTTAAAAAATACGCTTCATATATATTTTCCACTTTCTTTAAAATACACTTTTGAATTCCCAACAGTTCAATCTGGCATGGATGCTCCGCAATATCTAATTCATAATTTCTAACGGTAGATTCAAATTCTCTGTTTTTCTTGTCATATATGGATAATTTCTTTCTTAACCCGAGCGGAATAACCAATTTTATCATTGATACCAATATAACAATCAACGTGTACCATCCAAGAATTCTTATGGATCGATATAAGAAAAACGATACGATCACAGGCAGAGCAATACACCTTGTCAGAAGCCTTACCCAGACAATTCCCAATTCAGTCTGATCATCTTCTAAACGATACTGCGCCTCGCTTTTTTTAATTTTTTGCACGGAATCATATGATTTATTAAAATATCTGTCTAAAACAACACGACCATGCCATAAAGAAGCTTTTGTCATAAGGATTTCTCCGCACAGAGACAGGCAGCCTGGCATTACGATCAGAACAGATATACAAAGAATCAATTTTTTTAAATACTCTGCCCCCAAAGAAATATTCTGCTGCAGAATCGTATCGGAAGCGCCTCCCAACTGCTTATTTTGCTCTCTTTCACAGACTCCACACTCAAACGTTTATCACTGTTGCGCAATCTTAGCAGCTAATTCTTCCAGGTACATCCATCTGTCCATCTTTTCTCCTAAAACCGTCTCGAGTGCTTCTTTATCTGCCATAAGCTGATTCAGTTTGACAAAATCATGGGCAGCTGATTCTATCTCCTGATCCACTGCACTGATTTTTTTC
>CAMWOK010000310.1 GCA_947175845.1 uncultured Lachnospiraceae bacterium
AGTGACTGCTGTAAAGTCAAAAATTACGTTTACGGCAGATATTCGGGGGTCAAAAATCTCAATAATCTGACGCCTGTCTACAACATTTTAAATGAGATGCGCCACTGTGGACTGAGAGAACAGCTCAATCTTCCGGCTGTGTACTATGAACTTGCGATTGCAGATGCTGTCACAAATATCAGGTGCAGCTGGGGAACAGTGAGAAACAAAGTCGGCGAGTGTATCACTGCAAATGAAAATCTGCGTGAAGACGATCGGCTCTATCTCAGAACCGTGTTAAAGATGAATGGTGTCTATGCGGCAGTCTTGAACCATAAAGAATATGAGATGCCCCGAAATGCAGCCGGACTTGATATTGATGTAAAAAAACTGAACAATCTTCTGTGCAGGCTCACCAGAAGATATCTGACACAGCCGCAGACCGACTGCACCGATTCCTTTCGGATCTCACCCAATGGCTATTCTTATAAAGATGGCGCGATACGTGTCGTGTGCAGAACGCCTCGAAAGAGGATTTCTATACCACTAAAGGACAGCCGTGTGTTTGACAGGCAAATACAGGTACAAATCAGACAGGATGACGTAGTTCTGGCGGTGCCGGTTGAGACAAAGATTAAAAAACATCAGGATTACACCAACACAATATACATCTATATTGGCAGCAAGGATATGTTCACACTGTCCAACGGGCACAGATACGGAGAATCGCTAGAAGAGCTGACAAATCCAGAGACAGAGCGGCTGGCGAGAAAAAACAGGGAACGCCACAAAATGTATACCGCATATATGCAGAGCACCGAGGAAGGCGATGACAAAAAGGCAGGAAATATAGCGGTTAATAACCTTGGAAAAATAAAGTATGACAGGCAGAAAACAAAAGAAAATGTGAGGACAAAGACCTTTATCAATTCTGAGATCAACAGGATGCTCAGAGAGGAGAAACCTGCCAGAATTGTGATCACGAAGCAGGTCACGAAGAATAAGACAAAGATTTATGCGAAATCCGCAAACAGGAAACTGGCGCGGAGTTTTAACAGTTATATCAGGGAAAGGCTTGCGTATAAATGCAGGATTCACTCGATAACGCTCGAAGAGATCAGCTCTAAACATACAGGGCAGAGCTGTTCAGCGTGCGGGGCGGAGGGGATTTGTTCCCTGGAAAAAGAATTTGTGTGTGAGAGTTGCGGTTTTAAGACGACGAAAGCCCTGAATTCTGCGCGGAATATACAACAGAAATATCTGGCGCAGCATCACATTAATTTCTGAAAATATTTCATCAATGTAAGTTAAAAATTGGTTAATCTGTATGGATCTGAGAATGAATGGTCGAGAGATGATTTTACCGCAACGCGGATCGCAGAAATCATACATTAACATAGACAAATCCAGCATAGCTGGATGGAGCTGTGAATAAATCGCACAAACTTTCAGGCTGTGCGATTTATTCACAGCTCCAAAGCAAACAGTCGGCATTGGCTAAGCAGGACAGTCGGGTTTCGACAAATTGCTTTCGGATATGCCAGGACCGCAGCTTACGCGGAGCGAAGTGAATTTATATATGTATAAAAATTCACAGACAGAGATGTCCCGATAACGCATATGATATTACAAACATTGGAGTCGGCAAAGTGCACCGATCAGGAATATATTACTGCGTTGCAACAAATGAAGTTTCAGGTCAGCAGAGAGCACAGGGTTAAGCACGAGATAATCTGTTTGGTGTATGATGCTGGTTTGCGATAAAAAATGAAGTGATTGAGGAAGACAATGCGAAAAGAACAGAAGCAGCAGGCGGAAGAACTGGTCAGGCAGATGGAAGAGGCGCATGACCAGCTGAAAAAGTTCATAGAGCAAAACAGCATTGCATCAGCGATGGAGCTTCTAGAGGAATGCCAGAACGGTGCGATTACATTGGGCACTTTGATTGAGCGCACGGAGGGAGAAGGCGATCCGACCGTCTTACTTTTGGAGGAGTACTGTGAACTGACGTATCAGATTTATGGAAATCTTGCTGAAAAGAAAGATATCAATGTAAATAAACTGTACAAGCTCCTGCGACAGAAGCTGATCAGAGCCGCAAACAGTCTGAAAAATGATGTTCCTATAAAGAAGGAGGTCGTTTTTCTGCCATACAAGGCAAGTATGTGGGACAGTCTGGAGAGTGTGTGGCGGGCAGCCGATGAGGACAAAAATTGTGATGCCTATGTTATACCGATACCATACTATAATAAGAATCCTGACGGAAGCTTTCGGGAAATGCACTATGAGGCAGACCAGTATCCAGACTATGTGCCGATCACAAGATATGATGCATTTGATTTTGAGAAACACAGACCAGATACAATTTATATACATAATGCTTATGACAATTGGAATCTGGTCACAAGTGTCCACCCGCAGTTTTTTTCCAACCGTCTGAAACAACATACAGAACAGCTGGTTTACATCCCATATTTTGTGCTGGATGAAGTAGATCCGACAAATGAGCAGATGGTAGAAAATATGAAACACTTCTGTTTTATGCCGGGAATAATCAATGCAGATAAAGTGATTGTACAGTCAGAAGACATGCGGCAGATTTACATCAGGGAGTACCAGAAGGCGGCAAAACTGCATGGTCTGCAGGAAAAGCATTTGGATAGAAGATATCTGGAACAGAAATTTCTGGGGCTGGGTTCACCCAAGTATGACAAAATCTGTTCCACGAAAAAGGCAGATTTGGAGATTCCGCAGAAATGGATGAAGGTGATCGAGAAGCCAGATGGAGGCTGGAAAAAGATTATTTTATATAATACTGGAGTCGCAGCATTGCTTGCGTACAATGAGAAATGGGTGGACAAGATTGAAAATGTGCTGGAAGCATTTCGGAATCATCAGGAGGAAATTGCGCTACTGTGGCGTCCGCATCCCTTGATTGAGAGCACGATGAAGTCGATGCGACCGGAGATTCTCAGGCGATATATGGCGCTGAAAGAGCAGTATATCGCAGGCGACTGGGGAATCTATGACGAGACAGCCGATGTGGACAGGGCAGTGGTGCTGAGTGATGCGTATTACGGAGACGGCAGTTCTGTAGTGCAGCTGTACATGCAGACGGGGAAGCCGATCATGATACAGAATGTGGAGATTAGGACATAGAGAATCATGATTAGTTAAGCGGTCAATGAAAACTAAAGAATATATAGAGGGTGACAATGATGAATCAATACATCAGTGAGCTGGTACATACATTGGAACAGAC
The DNA here is from genome assembly GCA_947175845.1 of uncultured Lachnospiraceae bacterium. Classification (GTDB taxonomy): domain Bacteria; phylum Bacillota; class Clostridia; order Lachnospirales; family Lachnospiraceae; genus COE1. Next base: position 3,242 of record CAMWOK010000310.1, read on the forward strand.
CAGAATCTATATTGAGAACAATACAGAGTTGGCTTACGATACAGGAATGCAGACATTGATCGAATGCTTTACCAGACATAAAAAAGAAGAGACGCAGATCTTTTTCATAGGAAACGGCGGCAGTTCCGCCATTGCAAGCCACATGACGGCCGATTTTATGAAAAACGGCGGCATGAAAACCTGCAGCCTGTATGACAATGCCGTAACTACCTGTATGGGAAATGATTATGGATATGAGTATGTATTTTCCAGACCACTTGAATTTCTCGGACAAAAGGATGACCTCCTGGTGGCGGTCAGCAGCTCCGGCAATTCGCAGAATATTGTCAATGCCATCAGCGTGGCAAATGCAAAAAATATGGAGACAGTTACCTTTACAGGTTTTAAAGAAGATAACAAATCAAGA
>CAMWOK010000311.1 GCA_947175845.1 uncultured Lachnospiraceae bacterium
GTCCAGGAAGAAGCCGGTCTTCTGGCCGTTTTCCACGTCCACCAGATACCGCACGCCGTTTTCTGCGATCTCCACATTTGTGTCAAACGCCTCGCCGAGAAAGCCCTTATACCGCTCCATGCCCTCCTGGAGCCGCACCTTTGCGTCGCTCCTCTCGTACACACCCCGAACCGCGATCCCGTCATCGGCGAGCACTTCCCGCAGGCATTCCAGAATAACCGCTTTGAGCCTGTCAATGCCGAGTGCCAGCGACTCCACAACCAGCACGTCCGAAAACTTGTCAATCACAATGCCCGGCAGAAAGTCCGCCTCGCCAAACACAATGCGGCAGCTTGCCGTGTCAACTGTCTTTTTGCGGTACTCCCACGCGTCGCGCACCCGCATTTTCAGAAACGCCCTGTCAATCTGCTGGTCCTTGTCCCGCGTCAGCATACGGATGCGGATTTTGGAATTCTGGTTGATAAATCCGCGCCCCATCCCGTATCCGTCAAAATCATGTACCGTCACGATATCACCGTTCTGGAATGTGCCCATGATGGTATCGATCTCGTTGTCATAGACCCAGAGACCGCCAGCCTTGAGATTCCTTCCCTCTCCTTTTTTCAGGGTAACTACCGCATCACTCATATGCTTCTCCTCTCTTCTATACCCGTGCGCCCACGCCTGCCTTCGCAAAACAGGGGATGTCAAAGCTCTGGCCAAATATCGGGTGTTCCCAATTCTATTTCTGACGCTTTTTTATCAGGATCCCCGCCGCTGCTGCCGCGAGCGCCACAATCATCCCGCCCGCAATCAGCGGTATCTTTTTAGTTGACTTCTGCACAGTCTCAACGCTTGCCGCACTGACACGCGTGTCATTTTCTGTATCGCTTTTCACTATGGTATCATCTCCCTGCACCAGAACCATCGCCGAGATGCCCGCCACTGACACATGATGCTGCGCGGTGCCCACGGATACCGTGCCCGCTGTCTTTTCATTGACACAGATCTCCCACACGCCCTTTGGCAGCGCAACATCCACCGCATCCCTGTTCCCGTTAAAAATCACTGCGATCCTGCTCGCCGTGTCCTGATTTGCATTGTTCTCGATCGTGTATCCTACCACGTTGGCACGAAGTCCGCTCATAAAGATCAGGCTGCGCTGTATCTCCTTTACATCTGCCATGCGCAGTGCGCCGTGTGCCCTGCGAAACGCGATCAATCCCCTGTAATATTCGAACGTGTCCATCGCACGCGCCTTGTCTGCCCACTTGATGCTGTTGGTAGAATCCGGCGAGATGTAGCTGTTCTCGTCAAAACCGCCACCCACGGCAGGTTTGCTTCGGAGCATCTCCTCCCCCGCCTGCAAAAACGGCACGCCTTGGGAAGTCAGCATGATCGCACCACCCAGTTTATTCATCTTAATTCGGAGTTGCTCACTGTCATCCGCATTGGATATCGCAAGTTTATCCCAGAACGTCAGATTGTCATGGCATGAAATATAGTTGATGCTCTGCCCCGGCTGTGCCGCCCATCCGGACATTCCGACCTGCGGATGTGATGTTGCGCCGACAATTCCAAACTGGATGCGCGCTTCCATCCCGTCTCTGCCGCTGACAAACCCCCGCTCCTGCTCCTCAAACACACTGCCCTTGATGCCGTCCCTGATGTCATCGCTGAATGCGCCGACTCTGTCCATCCTCGCCACGTTTGCCTTCAGCGCCTGCTGCGCAGACAAAATTGCGCAGTCGCCGCCCGTCCATCCTTCCCCGTAAACCATGATTGAAGGATCGACCGCGTCGAGCGCCGCCCGGACTGCGTTCATTGTATCAATGTCGTGCACGCCCATCAGGTCAAAGCGAAATCCGTCCACATGGTACTCAGACGCCCAGTAGACAACCGAGTCCACAATGTATTTGCGCATCATCGCCCGCTCGGAGGCAGTCTCGTTCCCGCAGCCGGATGCATTGGAATACCTGCCATCCACTTTGCGGTAATAATAATCCGGCACCGTTTTCTGGAACCAGGAATCTTCTATATTAAAAGTATGATTGTACACGACGTCCATAATCACGCGAATACCGTTTGCGTGAAATGTCTGTATCATCTGTTTCATCTCTCTGATGCGCACTTCTCCATGATGCGGATCCGTGCTGTACGATCCCTCAGGCACGTTGTAATTTTTGGGATCATATCCCCAGTTATACTGCGCGGTGTCAGGCTTTGACTCATCCACGGTCGCATAGTCAAAGCACGGAAGAATCTGCACATGGGTCACGCCAAGCTCCCTGATATGGTCAAGTCCCGTGGCGAGACCATCCGCGTTGGCCGTCCCTGCCTCTGTGAGTCCCAGAAACTTTCCTGCGTGGGTGATTCCTGACGATTTATCGGATGAGAGATCCCGCACATGAAGCTCATATATCACTGCATCCGTCGGATTGGCAAACGGCGGCCTTACATCATTTTCAAAACCCTCTGGATTTGTGGCATTGAGATCGACAACCATTCCCCGGTTGCCATTGACGCCCGTTGTCCGCGCGTAGAGGTCAACGGTCTCGTTTATCCTGCTCCCGATCCGAACTGTATATGTATAGTACACGCCGTTTAAATCCCCCTGCTTTTCGCAGAACCATACCCCTTTCTCGCCCAATGTCATGGAAATGGTCTCTGTCAGATTGTCGCCCTCACCCTGCCCGTACAGATTGAGAGAAACCTCTGAAGCTGTGGGCGCCCACACTTTAAAACCTGTTTTTTCCTTTGTGTAGGACGCTCCCAGATCGTTTCCGTCATAGGCAGACTTCTCGTCGAGATCACACACATTCACTGGCGTCCCCTCATATTCTTCCATAGATTTTTCATATGCATTAGACATTTCCAACGCCTCCTTTTCTTTGATGGATTTATTATATCCTTTCGCGAAATAAAAATCTACTGGATTTTTCGTAAAATTTCGTTCGCAATTTTTAGTGATATTTTATGTGCACTCTATACCTGTCATCTGAAAAAAAGGCGCATGCCCCGCATACGCCCTGATGATAGTTCCTGTTTACTTGATTACAATATCATTCCATGAATCGTCCGGAACAAGCGCCACATAGGTCTTCCCTGTGTTGAGCTCGATCTGCTCTCCGGTCTGCTTGTCAAGATAGATTGTCGGCTCATTCTCTGCAGCCTTGATCCAAGTCACCTCGATCGCCTTGCCGTTTGTGATATAGTACGCATCGCGCCCGGAATCGATCGCATTGTAAATGAGGTATCCGTTGGGATCGAGCTGGGCAAATGTGGTATCCTGAATCAGCAGATTCTTGAATGTCAGCTGCGCATTGTCATGCTGCGGATCCGTGTGTGCCTGGCCGTACTCATAGTAGTCATATGTGCCTGTCGACTCATTGTACTGGAGCCTTGAGCTGTTATGCGGGAACGGAAGTTCAATCTCCCTGCAGTCAAACGCATTGCCGACTGTGGACAGGTCAATCTCCGTGTTAGAGAAGAAATAGTGCTGTCCTGGATAAAACTCATTATACTCTGTCGTATATTTTGAGTTGCTGAACTTTTTGTCCAGATCCCCCGCACAGATATATTCTGTAAATTCGGTCGGTTTCCCGTTTTTTACACGCGAAAATCCGCCGCTGAAGTTTGCGGAATATTTCTTTGCAAGCCAGTCAT
>CAMWOK010000312.1 GCA_947175845.1 uncultured Lachnospiraceae bacterium
ATATTTTACACAAAGAGTCATATTCCAACATAAACTATAATAAACTGATAGATTGGAACAGGACTCATGTATTTCTTACTAATCATTTTGTTACTTGTCGCACTTGTCTGCAGTGTCTTTTTCCATTTTCGGAAAAAGAAAATAGTCTGCAGGATTCAGAGCATGGACAAATGCCAGAAATGCTGCAAGGTGGAGGAGCTCGTCAGACCGTTTGGCTACTGTTACCACGACGAGTGCGGCTTTTTCTCGAGCACGCTTGACGCATGGCAGAGGGAGGCGGGCTACGCGTGGATCTACGACTATATGGCGCCGCGCTTTCAGATGGTGTTCGACGCGCTGCCGGTCTATTTTGACTATGAAGGCAAAACCTGGCTGATTGAGCTATGGAAAGGACAGTACGGCATCAACGCCGGGGGTGAAATCGGCATTTACCATGCGGACAGAATTCTCACCGAGCGGGAGTACAAAACAACCCGGTTTGAGGCGGTATCCGACACGGAGCTGTTAAACTGCTCGTTTGTGCTCTGCGGAAAGAACGGCAGCTGCGTCAAGGTCGCGCAGAACCACTGGTGGCTCACCGCGTTCTTTGCGGGCAGCTTTGTGTGGCCGTCGGATCTGTGCATGAAGGCGACAATCCGGTTTCCAGACAAGAGAATGCAGTTTGCCTTTATCAGCGGACTGCGCAAGGCGGGCTGCGGGGAGCAGGAGTTCTCTGTCAGCGGCTTCTGCGTGACGGTTCATTTCAGCCGTGTGCGCAGGGTGCACTACAAGCTGTGCACGCGCTTCTGGCGCCGCTTCTCACAGTGGAAAAACAAGATTTTCTGCAAGCTGTATCTGTGGGTGACAAAGCCGTTTCAGTGCACGGAGGACAGGGTGCTGTGTCTGTACTATTTTATTCCGGGAGCGTTCCGGCGCCTGATGCGGATGCGCCGCTTTCACAGGCGCTGCCACCGGAAAGAGCGCTGCTGCCGCAAACGCTGCTGCAGAAAGGGACGTCTGTGAGTGTTTCCTCACGGCTGGGGCATGCTTTTATGGATGCCCCGGTCCTTCCGCTGACCTACCGATCGCGCTACGTGCTGATGAGCGACTGCCACCGGGGGATTGGGACTTCCTCCGACAATTTTCTGAAAAACCAGCATCTGTTTTTTGCGGCGCTGAAACACTATTTCAGAAGGGGATTTTCGTATATTGAGCTCGGTGACGGGGACGAACTCTGGGAGAACCGCAATATGAAGAACATTGTCGAGGTGCACGATGAAGTCTTTGAACTGTTTGCGAAGCTGCACAGGCAGAACAGGCTGTATCTGCTCTACGGCAACCATGACATGATAAAAAAGAAAAATAAATCGGGACTTCCGTATCCGTTTTACGAGGGCATTATCCTGAGTCCACAAGGTATGCCGCACCGTGCGCTGTACCTGACACACGGGCACCAGGCAAGCCTGTTCAACTCCACATTCTGGCGGATCGCGTGCTTCTGCGTCCGCTATTTGTGGAGTCCGCTAGAGAATCTGGGCGTGCTCGACCCGACCAGCGCTGCGAAAAACTATCATGTGAAACGCACATGCGAGACGCGGCTGAGCGACTGGGCGACCGAAAACCAGCGCATTCTGATCACGGGACACACGCACCGCCCCGTGATGCCGGAGGAGCCTTCTTTCTACTACAATACGGGCAGCTGCGTCCACCCGCGCTGCATCACCTGCATTGAGATAGAACAGGGCGCCATGACGCTGGTAAAATGGAGTATGAGCGCGCGCGCAGACAGCACGCTGTACGTGGCGCGCGAGCGGATTTCCGGGTATGTGCCGCTGCTGTATGACAGGCGGTAACGTCCTTTCAAAACAGGCGCGGCGCACTCTGTTTTGTAAGCTGCCCGATCAAAAGCTGCAGGGGCTTTGCCGCGTACCGGTCCCTGTGGAACAGCGCCAGCATCTGGTTCTCCATATTCATGTCTGTCAGGGGAATCAGGCGCAGTTTTTTTAAGAGCAGGGAATCCTGCAGCAGTTTTTCGGGCAGGATGGTAATGCCAAGACCAGCTTCGGTGGCCTTGATGAGGGCGAGGGAATTGACGCTCTCCCAGATGGGTTCCGCCTTCAGGCTGGCGAGTGCGAGCGTGTTGTCGAAGGTGTCGCGGATGGCGCTGCCCGGCTCGCGCAGCAGCAGCGGATAGCTGCACAACTGCGCCGGTGTGAGCGTCTGTTCTGCCACGCAGAAATCGGGTGCGCAGGCGGCGCGCAGCGGATAGGAGCCGAGGGGAACTGCATGAAAATTTCCCTTTGGGGCGGTGCCTTCCCAGAATGCAAGATCCGCGTCTCCGCGCTGCAGGATATCGAGCGCGGCAGTTGCGCTCGCAACCCGGACAAAGACTTGAAGCGCGGGCAGGGCCGCCTTGAATCTGTGCAGGATTTCCGGCAGCAGGAAGGAGGCGATCGTAATGCTCGACACAATATGGACAGGCGTGTTTTCCTCCAGATGGCGGATCCTTCTGTCCAGCGCTCTGCAGGCGGTCAGAATGCTGCGGGATTCTTCGAGAAGCGCCGCGCCGCATCCCGTCAGCACCACACCTTTTGGCAGGCGCTCGAAAAGTGTAGTTCCCGCCTGTCTTTCCAGCTCGGCAACGGCGTGTGAGACGGCGGACTGTGTGATATACAGCTTTCTGGCGGCGCCTGTGAAGCTTCCGCTCTCTGCGACCGCCTCTAAGATCTCTAAATAACGCAAAATCATTTCGGACTCCTTCTCTGGAACAATACTCCAATGCGTGACAATAGCCATGAATAAAATTAATGGGATCTATAAAATTATAACATTTTACAGATTGCAGGACAAGGGGTATAATGAGGCTGTTGTGTGCAGGACTGGGAAGGGAGTTGGTTTTATGAAACAGAATGTAAGATTGTATGTGTGGCTTCTGTCGGTGAATCTGTTTATCAGCGCGTTTACATTTGGCGGCGGTTATGTAGTGGTTCCGATGGTCCGCCGCTTTTTTGTTGACAAAAAGCAGTGTTTTACAGAGGAGGAGCTGATCAATATGGCTGCAGTGGCGCAGTCGACGCCGGGAGCGATCGCAGTCAATCTCTCGGCATTGGCCGGGTTCAGGACAGCCGGGACTGCGGGGGCTGTGATAAGCTGTGTGGCTGCGGTCACTCCGCCGCTTGTCATTCTATCGCTCGTCTCATTTTTTTATCAGATGGTCGTCTCCAACGCGGCGATTGCGGCGGTACTAAAGGGAATGGAAGCGGGAGCTGCCGCATTGGTGGTGGATCTGATTGTGGATATGTGCGCGCTGATCGTAAAGAAAAAGTCCATATTGCTGACTGCGATGATACCGCTTGCGTTTGTGGCAAATTTCATTTGCGGCGTCAATGTGGCACTCATACTGCTGGTCTGCTGCATTCTGTGCATTGTTCAGGTGTTTATGGCAAAGAGGAAGGAGCGGTGAGGATGGTCTGGAACGTATTTCTTGTGTTTTTGAAAATCGGGCTTCTGAGCATTGGGGGCGGCTATGCGGTGATCCCCCTGATTCAGGAACAGGTTGTGGACAGTACAGGGTTGATCAGCGAGCAGATGTTCACGGACATAATCACTATCTCGCAGATGACGCCGGGGCCGCTTGCAGTCAATA
>CAMWOK010000313.1 GCA_947175845.1 uncultured Lachnospiraceae bacterium
TGCTGACTGCTAATCAGTTACAAAAACTGACTGCTGACTGTTAATCAGTTACAAAAGCTGATTGCTGACTGTTAATCAATTACAGAGGCTGATTGCTGACTGCTAATCAGTTATAAATTCTGACGAATAATACGGAACAATGATATGGCTTCCGGCTACAATCTCGTCAGATGACAGCGCGTTCAGCTTTTTTACTTCTGCAACATACGCATTGGTATCTTTGTAATGCTCCGCATCAAAGTTATCGTTGGCGATCGACCACAGGGTATCCCCTCTCGATATTTCAATGCTCTTATAATATTTGTATGAGGGCTGGTGCTCCATATCATTTGCTTCGGTTGAGAACGAGATTAGTAAAAGCGATATGGATGTGATCATGAAGAGCGACAGTACAGCGATGTGGAACCGTACCTGTCTTATGCGCTTCTGGTAGTTGAGCAGTGACTTTGTTACATAATCTGTATTACTCATAAAACATTTCTCCTTTGCAGTGTAAAACCGAACAAAATTTCCAAACATTTTTTCCGAACAGCTGTTTAAACCGATTATACAGAACAAAGTTTTGGTTGTCAATAGCTATATCAAAAATTTCCAAACAATTTTTCGGAATATACGTTTGCATTTTTCTGAATAATGTGTTATGATAATAAAAAAGGAGGCATTACATATGGCATATGGAAAAATAACAGCAAAACAAAAAGAAATCTTAGAATTTATCAAAGCAGAAATTCTCAGAAAGGGATATCCGCCGTCAGTCCGTGAGATTTGTGAGGCCGTAAATCTGAAGTCGACCTCTTCTGTCCACTCACATCTTGAGACGCTTGAGAAGAACGGTTATATCAGAAGAGATCCGACCAAGCCGCGCGCTATTGAAATTATGGACGACAGCTTCCAGATGGTACGTCATGAGATGACAAGCGTTCCGATTGTCGGCACGGTTGCAGCCGGGCTACCGATCCTTGCGGAGCAAAATATCGAGGGCTACTTCCCGATTCCTGCGGAGATGGTGCCAGCAGGGGAATCCTTTGTTCTGAAAGTGAAAGGGGACAGCATGATCAAGGCAGGCATCTTTAACGGTGACAGCATTTTTATCCATGCGTGCAATACCGCAGAAAACGGGGATACTGTTGTCGCCCTGGTGGACGACTCTGCCACTGTCAAAACTTACTATAAGGAGAATGGACATTACAGACTCCAGCCGGAAAATGACACAATGGATCCCATTATTTTAGATGAAGTAGAAATTCTGGGAAAAGTTTATGGCGTATTCAGACTGTATCATCATTAATATAAAATAATACTTGATGGATACATCTTCTGAAAACTTCACATTAGAACCAGCACTCCATCCAGACAGAAATTAGAGACAGGCAGTTCCCGTTTCTGATTCTTGTCTGGATGGAGTTACCAGCACAGCGTTGTATGAATCTTGAAGTGATCGGTGTTTGATGAAAACAGAATAGTCTATTATCCTTTAAGAACAAATAAGTTCCTGTATATTGACTGTTTTTCCGTCGCGCCAGATGCGCTCTAAATCATAGAATCCACGGCTTTCCTTGTCAAAAATATGGACAAGAATATCATTGTAGTCCATTAGAATCCAGTTTGCGGCGCTATACCCTTCCACGTTTCGCGGATGTATTTCATGCTTTGCAAGCCGTTCTGCCACATTGTCAGACATCGCCTGTATCTGGCTCTGGTTCGATCCGTTCGTGATCACGAAATAATCTGCGATTGTCGACACTTCATGGATGTCTATCAGCTGTATATTCTCTGCTTTCTTGTCCTCAAGCGCATCTATCACGGTTTTTAAAGTATCATTCATGGTTGTATTCAAGCGAAATTCCCTCCTTTATATGTAGAATAGTCTCTTTTTTCGGGACAATGTACATAGCTGTCATAAGTTGTCTGTGTCATCTGATCTATTGGATTGCCCTTCGACTCGAGAAATTTAAGTGTGTTTGACAGGATTTTCTCCATTGCCTTGTCAATATCAATAAATGCAAGCTGGCGGATAACGTCAAGCTCCGGTATCGGGTTGCGGGAAGGCTCTATATAATCCGCGATAAAGATAATTTTTTCAAGAAGCGACATGTTGGGACGGCCGGTTGTGTGCCAGGTAATAGCTTGAAGAATATCCTCGTCTTCTATGCCGAATTTCGTCTTTGCAATGTACGCTCCCACTTTTCCGTGCAGAAGGTATGGGTGGCTCGCCTCAAAGCTGCTGTAAGGAATGTAGTTTTTTTCACAGATTTGAAGTTTTTTGTCATTATCCATACTCTTTGCGCAGTCGTGAAGAAGGCCGGCTGTTTCCGCTCTTTTCATAAAATCAGAATTGCCAGGATCAGGATTGTAGCGCATCGCCATTGCAACTGCGATATACGATACGCCCAGGGTATGGCGATACCGTTCTTTTACCAAATGCTTTTTCAAATATTTCTTAATCTTCTTCATAATATAAACGCTCCTGTTCTATATAATGTGCAACCTCCGGCGGCACCAGCCCTGAAATAGACAGGCTGTTTTTCACGTTTGCTCTTATATCTGTAGATGATATATCTAATTTCGGCATGTTGAGATAATAAATTTCAGCACCCAGCTCTGCCAGCGCATCTCCTTTTTTCTGAACCGCCTGGAAATCATAGTCATCCCGCACGGCACAGGCCAGTGCCGCCATGCGAAAGATCTGTTCTGGATTTCGCCACTGCTCTATCTGAAACAGAATATCAGCACCGATAATAAAAAAGTATCGCGTATCCGGATTGGATGCTGACAAAAGATTCAGCGTTTCGCAGGTGTAGGTGTTTCCTGATTTTTGCGCCTCGATCAAAGACAGTTCGAAATCCGGATGACCGGCTATCGCCAGCGCTGCCATGGCAACGCGCTTTTCTGTCTCCAACACATTTTTTTTCATATAGGAATTGCCGCTTGGCATAAACAGGATTTTATCCAGTGTGAGCTGTTCTTTTGCTGTCTGTGCCAGGAGCAGATGACCATTGTGAATGGGGTTGAACGTTCCCCCCATAATTCCGATGCGCTTCCCACTTTTCATGAAACACCTCCGTCATTTATTTTGGAAGGACAATTTTAGGATTCTGTTTAAAGGGCTTATATAAAACAATCTTTTTACCGATTACCTGTACAACCTGTGCGTGTGTGCGCTCCGCAACCGTGGTGGCAATCTCTTTGGGATCATCAATGCAGTTCTTCAAAACAGCTATCTTTATCAGCTCATGTGTGTTGAAAACCTCGGAGATGGCCTCGACATTCTCCGGCGTTACGGATGATTTTCCAATCTGGAACACAGGCTCTAAATTCATGGCCAATCCCTTTAAGTAGGACCTCTGTTTGCTTGTCATAGTGTGTTTTCCTCTCTTTATTCTTTGTAATAACTAAATGCCAGCCCATACATGCGCACGGTGTCACCTTCCTGAATGCCAAGCGCCTCCAGTTCATCGAGAATTTCGTTGTTTTTCAAAAACTCCTGGAAAAACTTAAATCCGCGCTCCGACTCAAGGTTTGTGTACCCAAGCATCTTTTCAATGCGCGGTCCTTCCACGATATATTCGTTTTTGTTTTCATCGTACGAGACGGTGTACGGT
>CAMWOK010000314.1 GCA_947175845.1 uncultured Lachnospiraceae bacterium
CAGAATAAAGAGAAGCTTCTTGAGGATACTAAGGCTAAGATGTCCCTTGACGATCTGTTCTCACAGATTCAGGCAGGCAATCTCAAAGAGCTCAATCTGATTATCAAGGCGGATGTGCAGGGCAGCGTGGAGGCCGTGAAGCAGAGCCTGATGAAGCTTTCCAACGAGGAAGTGGTTGTCAAGTGCATTCATGGCGGCGTTGGTGCAATCAACGAGTCAGATGTGAGCCTTGCATCGGCATCCAAAGCGATTATCATCGGATTCAATGTGCGCCCTGACACGCAGGCAAAGGCTACTGCGGAGCGCGAGGGCGTTGACGTAAGGCTGTATAAGGTTATCTATCAGGCGATTGAGGATATCGAGGCAGCTATGAAGGGAATGCTCGATCCGGTATTTGAGGAGAAGGTGCTCGGTCATGCTGAGGTCAGACAGATTTTCAAGGCATCTGCAGTGGGCAATATCGCAGGTTCCTATGTCCTCGACGGCGTATTCCAGAGAGGCTGTAAGATTCGGATCACCCGTGAAGGCGATCAGATTTACGAAGGCGAGCTTGCTTCCCTCAAGAGATTTAAGGATGATGTCAAGGAAGTGCGGGCCGGATTTGAGTGCGGTCTTGTGTTTGAAGGATTTGACAGTATGCAGGAGCTTGACATTGTGGAGGCGTACACCATGGTGGAAGTTCCGAGATAAACTATAATGGAGCGTGACAACGATGAGGAAGAACAATGTTAAAAACACCCGCATCAACGGGGAGGTTCATCGTGTTCTGGCAGAAGTCATCAGGAGTGAGATCAAGGATCCGCGGATCAACCCCATGACATCGGTGGTGTCCGTGGAAGTTGCGCCTGATCTGAAAACCTGCAAGGCGTGGATCAGCGTGCTGGGCAATGAGGATTCGCAGAAAGCGACAATCGAGGGCCTAAAGAGTGCGGAGGGGTATATCCGCAGCCTTCTTGCAAAGAAGATCAATCTGCGGAACACGCCGGAGATCCGGTTTATTCCTGACCAGTCGATCGCCTACGGTGTGTCTATGACCAAAAAAATTGACGAGATCAACCGTGCAGATGACGCCAGACACGTCGAAGACAGCCAAAATGATGAAGGGATAAATGAATAAAAAATAAAAAGTATCTGGGAATATTTGACTTCCCAGATACTTTTGTGTATGATGTACACAGGTATATAAGGAAATCAGAGTGATAATATTTTTATAAGGGTAGTGATAAGTATGGAAAAAATTCAGTTATTAGAAGAGTGCAGGGATGCGAAAAAAATTATTATATCAGGTCATGTCAGGCCGGACGGGGACTGTGTCGGCTCCTGCCTGGCGATGTATCTGTATCTGAAGAAGGCACTGCCGCAGGCGCAGGTGAAGGTATTTTTGGAGGAGCCTTCCGAGGTGTTTGCGTGCATTGCAGGGTATGATGCGATTGACAGTTCGTATACAGTGGACGGCGAGGTGGATGTGTTCCTCGCACTCGACTGCGAGAAGACAAGGCTCGGTGAGGCGGAGGAACTTTTTGCCAGTGCGAAGAAGCGCATCAACATCGACCATCATGTCAGCAATGCGCGGGGCAGCGGCGATATCAATTATGTGGTGCCCGGCTGCAGCTCAACTGCAGAGCTGGTGTATGGGCTGTTTGAAAAGGAGTATGTCGATGCGGATATCGCAAAGGCAATATACATAGGCATGGTTCACGATACAGGCGTTTTCAGCTATTCCAACACTTCGCCGGCCACGCTTCGAACTGCAGCGGAGCTGATCGAGTATGGATTTGACTTTCCGGCTGTGATCGATAAGACATTTTCCGAAAAGACATACGCGCAGAACCAGCTGCTGGGAAGGGCGCTGCTCGAGAGCATTATCTTTATGGGAGGCAGGTGTATCGTCAGTGCCATCGACAAGAAGACCCTTGATTTTTACAATGCGACATCGAAGGATCTTGAGGGCATTGTAAGCCTGCTGCGCACCACAAAAGGCGTGGAGTGCGCGATCTTTATGTACGAGACAGGAAATCTGGAATACAAGGTGAGTCTGCGCTCCTGCAAGTATGTGGATGTCAGCAAGATTGCGGCACTTTTTGGCGGCGGCGGCCATGTGCGGGCAGCGGGCTGTACGATAAACGGGACATTTCATGATGCAGTCAACAATATTTCAAAGCAGATCGAATTTCAGTTGAAACAGTGCGAAGACATGAACGCGTAAAATCGAGCACAGATGGCGGTGAAACATTGATCAACGGAATAATGAATATCTACAAGGAGCCAGGCTTTACCTCGCACGACGTGGTGGCAAAGCTCCGCGGGATTGTAAAACAGAAAAAGATAGGACACACGGGAACGCTTGACCCTGACGCAGTCGGGGTTCTTCCGGTGTGTTTTGGCAGTGCGACAAAGCTGTGTGATATGATGACGGACAAGAGCAAGGAGTACGAGGCGGTCATGCGCCTCGGGGTGACGACCGACACACAGGACATGAGCGGCAAGATTTTGACCGAGTCAGCAGTTCTGGCGGCTAAAGCTGATGTGGAGGATGCGGTGATGGGGTTTGTCGGCGGATATGAGCAGATCCCGCCGATGTACTCCGCCCTGAAAGTCAACGGAAAAAAACTCTATGAGCTTGCCAGAGAGGGGAAGGAAGTAGAGCGGCAGCCAAGGCATGTCGACATCCCGTTTATAAGAATCCTGGACATATCCCTGCCGGAAGTGCGGTTTGTGGTCGGCTGTTCAAAGGGGACTTACATCAGAACACTGTGCGCGGACATCGGGGAAGCGCTTGGCTGCGGGGCAGCCATGGTAACGTTAAAGCGGACGAGGGTCGGCAGTTTCCGAATTGAGGATTCCATCAGCCTTTCCAGGGTGGAAGAACTGATGCAGTCCGGGGAGTATGCGGCGTATGTCGTCGCGCCGGACAGTGTGTTTTGGGAGTTTGAGGGGGCTGTCGTAAAACAGGAGGCGGAAAATGCGCTGCGCAACGGAAACAAGCTTTTTTTGCGTCAGCTTGACTTTGAGAGACGCACATTTTTTGAGGATGGAGACATCATCCGCGTATACAATGGAAAGCGGGAGTTTAAGGCAGTGTACACCTTTGTGAAGAGCGAGGGTGCGTTCAAACCATATAAAATGTTTTTGTGACACAATATCTGTTTGGCATGGAGGAAGAAACGGCATGAATGTGTGGTATAGTGGGAAATGAAAATCATTGAGCGTACAACAGAATTTTATATAGAGCAGAAAACGGCTGTGGCGATCGGTAAGTTTGACGGCTTTCACAGGGGACATCAGAAGCTTCTGCACCAATTGAAACAGCAGCAGGAAAAGGGGCTGAAATCCGTGGTATTTACTTTTGTGCCGTCACCGGCTGCGTTTTTCAGCCAGAGACCAGTGCAGGAACTTTCCACGCTGGAAGAAAAGCGCCGCATTTTTGCGAATGCGGGGGTTGACTATCTGGTCGAGTATCCCTTTTACCAGGAAATAGCAGATATGGACCCCGAAATGTTTATTCGGGAGGTTCTTGTGGAGCGGATTCACGCGCAGTGCATCGTTGCTGTGGAGGATGTCTCTTATGGAAAGCACGGCGCGGGAGACTAT
>CAMWOK010000315.1 GCA_947175845.1 uncultured Lachnospiraceae bacterium
ATTTGCTATGCCCTTTATTTCTTGGCTGTCTTTTACTTATTTGTTTCAAACTTCCTCCTGAAATTTATGTTTGTGTCTTTGCGGCAGCTGGATATACAATGTAAAGCCTGTGTTTCTGGAACTCTTTGCCCATGTGCGTCCGCCGTAGTCCGACACAAGGGCAGAAACCTGCGCCAGGCCAAGGCCTGTACCGCCCTTTTTGTTTGCACCCTGATAATTCAGGTCGAAAATCAGGGATGTCTCGTGGTCAGGGATGCCTTCGCCTTCATTTTTGAAGATGATCAGGGTGTCGCCGTCAAGGTCAGCAATCCGTATGTAGATGGTTTCATACAGATTTGCGGTGGCGGGACTGAACTTGAGCATGTTGTCGATCACATTGTCGCAGATAATCTGGAGAGCCGCAGCGGAAAGACAGGTCTCGGCTTTGGGTGTGGCGCAGTGGAAATTTGGATGTACCCGGCTGCCTCTGGCCATGTCAAAGCGGTTTTTGATATATCCGGTAAAGAATTCCTCCAGGTTGACAGGAAGCGCTGCGGTCAGCGGGCAGGAGTAGAGTGGGTGCGTGCAGGCCTGCTGCTCCTGGCGCAGGCGGTTCACTTTCTCATTCAGAAGCTGGTTTGACTCTGTGAGCTCCTGAATGCGAAGAGACTGTTCAAGCTGCTGGAAATCCTCCACCCGGTCCTCTGTGCATTTCTCTGTTTCCGGAGCGTCGTCGGTTGTCTGTGCTGCACTGGTAC
This sequence comes from uncultured Lachnospiraceae bacterium, assembly GCA_947175845.1. Lineage (GTDB taxonomy): Bacteria > Bacillota > Clostridia > Lachnospirales > Lachnospiraceae > COE1. The sequence goes on from CAMWOK010000315.1 coordinate 738, forward strand.
TGGGCTTCCATATACATAAAAGGGAAATTGACAGCAGGCATACGGCGCACACAAGCGGCTGGTCAAAAGCTATGGAGCAGATGCCGGCAATAAAGAGAATACTGTTTAATATCAATGGGAAAGTTTTGTTCATCTCGTGGTTCCTTTCTACGATTTCTCCTGTATGTTTTTAATAATTTTAAGAATATTCTGTCCCTTTTTATACTCATAGGAAATACTGTCCATTGATTTTTTGACCATATAAACTCCAAGTCCGCCTATTTGCCGTTCCTCACAGGACTGTGTGATATCTGGATCTTCTTTTGCCAGCGGATCATACGGAACACCGTTGTCAATAAAGGTAATGACGACTGACAGAGGGTTTCGCATTACCCCGACACGCACAGTAACCGTGCCTGTTTCGGGGTTGTAAGCATAATGGGCAATGTTTCCAAAAAGTTCATCAATGGCAATATTAACCTGTACCTGTGATTTCATCGGACAATTTAACTTTTCGAGCTGCTCATTCACGAAATCCGTCACGATAGGGATATTATCAACCGTTGCGTCAATTGTAAGTTCTTTTATCGTTTCTACCATCCTTGTTTTGTATTCCAGACAGAGCATGGTGATATCATCAAACTGTGGCGCATCACCCACAAACGCGTCGATGGCGCATTTTATTTCCGGAAGCAGTGCGGCAGGCGGCAGCGCGCCATATTTTTGGAGAACCCCGGTCAGGCGGTTCATGCCAAACAGCTCATTTGCGCTGTTTGTCGCCTCTGTCACGCCGTCTGTATACTGAAATATTTTATCCCCCGGTTCAAGCTGCATACTCCCGCACTGGTAATGAAAGCCTTCCATGCCGGCAAGAACAAAGCCGGCCTTAATCTTGTAAGGTTCAAAATTTTCATTTTTTCTGCAGATGTACGGTATCTCATGACCTGCGTTGACAAAGCAGAATTCACCGTTTACCAAATCCAGTACCCCCTCAAATGCAGTGATAAACAAGCCCTCGCTGTTTGCCTCGCATAACAGATCGTTCACCTTTGTAAATACTTCTCCCAAATCCTTGTCAGGCTGGGTGTGGTCTTTGATCAGCGTTTTGCCGATCACCATAAAAAGTGCCGCGGGGACGCCTTTTCCTGACACGTCTGCAACCACAATGGCAAGATGGCGTTCATCCACCATAAAGAAGTCATAGAAATCGCCGCCAACCTCTTTTGCAGGATCCATTGTCGCATAAATGTCAAACTCCTGCCTGTCAGGAAATGCCGGAAAGATGCATGGCAGCATGGATGCCTGGATGTTTTGTGCAATGTCAAGCTCCGTACCGATTCGTTCCTTTTCGGCAGTGATGCGCGACAAATTATGAATATAGTCTTTGAGACTGGCGCTCATGTTGTTGAAGGCGCTGCCTAGAAGCGCTGTCTCGTCATTTGACTTGAGTTCAATCCGGTAGTCGAGATTGCCGCCGCTGATTTTTCCTACCCCTTCGGTCAGTACGGCAAGAGGGTGTGTCAGCCGTCTGGCAAATTTATAGGACAAAAATATGACAGCAATTGTTACCATCAGCGCAATTATCAGGAAAATCTGCACCATCAGCACGATTTTAGAATTGATGGACTGGATCGTATCTGTGGTAATGACGCTGATGTTTTCCCGCAGTTCGTCGATGTGTCCCACAATTGATTCATCGTCCAGGCCGATTACTGTAACAACCGCCCAGTCTGCAGCTGTGAGCGTAGAATATGCAAGATAAGCCTCCTTCCCGTCAAGCGTCAGTTTGGATATTCCGGAAGATTCAGTTCTGATTGTTTCAAGCACATCTGTCAGTTCCTGGTTTCCGGTGTCCAGCAGGTTCTCCCTAAAACGGTTAATCTCACTGTTTTCGTCCGTATTCCCGTTTGCAATCACTTTCATGCTCTTTGTGTGAAACAGAAAGGCATAGCCGTTCTCACCAATGTTTGTGTTTTGCACCATTTCATAGATATTCCTGATAAGCCCGCCGCTTCCCGCAACCCCGATTAGCTCTCCGTCCACATACACAGGCATGGCACATATCAGGGCGGAGCCACGCCCTGAGGCGTCCTGGACAGGGTGGCTCCAGTAAACTTCCCCCTCTTTTAATTTTGATGCTTCCCTGTACCATGAGGAATCCTTTGCATCATATTCTATCATTGTCGTAGTCCGCGTGTCTGCCAGGACATCAATTCCGGAAGACTCCAGGCAGAAGTATGTGGCACCGATTCCGTTATATGTGCCGTCCCCGTTGTCAAAGTTGCGTATTCCCACCAGTGCATTTTTCAGATACCCTGCAAGGTATAAGTCGCGCCTGAGCTGGCCGGTAAGTTTCTTCTCATCAAGTCTGGCATTGACAACCTCGCCATCCTTTTCCGCTATGGACGCATCCTCCATTAACGACCTCGGCGCCCGTATATGATAAGAAAAACTGCCAATATTTTCTATAGGGGCATTGCACGTAAAATCGTAAGCATCCAAAGGCAGTTCGCTGTCAGCAGCTCCTTGTGTGTAAAATTCCTGATTGGAGTATATGTCATGCGCGGACAGTGCGACCAGGCGGGTCTGATTCAAGATCAGGTTCAGGCTGACATCCGCAATGCTGCTCTTATTTTCAGCGATAGTACGGAGTTCTTCCTGCTTCTGCATCTGCAGAGCGTTCGTCGCGTCCAATGTCGCCTGTTCTTTCAGACCGCTCAGGCCGGTAACTGTGTTTTGAAACATCCTCATAACCAGAAAGCCTGCAAGGAGTCCCAGTATTACAATAGAAGACAGTGAAACAGACAGTGCCAGACGTGCCACCTTGCTTTTTATTGTTTTCATGTGTTTCTACCTCCTCTATGTTGTTGTATAT
>CAMWOK010000316.1 GCA_947175845.1 uncultured Lachnospiraceae bacterium
TCCCGCAGTTCCGATAAAAAGCAGGAGGACAAGGCTGGCAGAGGAATGATCATTGCGGCAGTTGTTTTGCTGCTTCTGGCTTTGGCGTCCGGTGTAGTCTGTGTACTGGTATGGAATGGAACAATTGATCTGCCGTTTCTCTCAGGTGGAAATGCAGAGGGCGAAGAAGATGGCAGCACTGAAGAAACAGAGATCAGCACAGAAGACGGTTCCGGGGAGAGTGCCGGTGCAGAACTTTTTGCGGAGGCAGACGCTCTGCTCGCGGAAGGAAAGAATCAGACGGCAGTCGACGCGGAGATTCTGACAGGTATGGAGAACATCCGAAATGCGATGAACCAGTTTGCCGACAAGGCGCTTGAGTCGGGCAGCGCGGACGCTGCGGCCGACAGAATTGCAGACGCGTATGCCGCCTATGTCGCAGCAGTTACCAGGCGCAAAGATATGATGAGTGCCCAGGGACTTTCCGGCAGCATCTACAACCAGGTCATGAGTGAGATAAAGGACGCAGAAGCGCTGGCACAGGAGATGGCAGAAAAGGGATATTCTGTTGACACCGCTTCGCTGGCCACACTGAAAGACGCATTTCATACAGATTATACAGAGCGGATTATCTCTGAGTTCGATGCTTTCACAACCAGGACAGCATGGTCGAGAACTGAGGCATGGAATTTAATGTCAGGTTTTGATGGCATGTTTGACAGTTCTGATCTGGATAATCCATTAAAGCTTCGCTATGCGTATGCGCTTTCGTGGTGGGTGCAGAAGCAGATTGAGACAGATCTTGCCAGCGGAACCATTACGGAGAAAGGAGCTGCCATCAAGATTGCGAATATGATGGAGGAAATGGACTATAATCCGATGATGATAGACTACTATATATCTTACATGGATAAGGCTGGAGAAGACTGTACACAGGTATCTGAGGCATACAGCGAGATAAAGCAGCGTCTTGCGGACACGCAGGGATTGATCATAGGCGAGAATATCGCTCTGGATCACTTCTGGTATTTCAATGATTTTGGAACTTACTCGGTGGATGATACCAACGGAGTCACACCGGAAAACCGGCAGTGGATTCGGGAACGAATGCGTTCCGTGACATTTATACAGTCGTGATTCCGGGAAAAAAATCCGTAAAATTTGAAAAAAGTTGTGAAAAATACATAAAAAATCGGACTAAAATTTGGAAATAATATTACATTCGTTGATTGACAAAATCAGGAAACAATATTATATTAGAGCGTAACATAGAGTTCAGTTTTTACTGCTATGAAAGTACCCTTTATTTTTACCGTATCAAAATCCAAAGTGGCACAGGAAAGGGAATCTTGAAAGAACGGAGGTTATTCTATATGATAAGCAGGAATGTAATATTAACGGATGTGGAAGATGTGATGGAGTTTGTACATCAGGCTGAGAAATGTTCCTATAACATTGATATCGCCGTGGATGACAGCGTGATTAACGCGAAGTCCCTTCTTGGGATGCTGGGAAAAGGTTTCCATCGTATCATGCGGATGGATATCCATGCGGACAGGGCAGATGAGCTTCTGGAAAAAATCGGAAGGTTCTGCGTTTAGAACGAGTTTTGGCGAAATTATCGTTGACAAAAGACGATGGGGCAGGTATAATTCTGAATATCGACAAAGGCAATGAAGAGAATAAGTACCTTTCCGGGAAACCTACAGAAAGCCGCCGGGTGATGAGAGGCGCAGGGGAAGCGGAAAGAGAATACATCTTGGAGCTGCACACCGAACTGTGAAAAGTAGGCTGTGACGGAGTCCCCGAACGTTATATCGGGAGGCGTATCGGAAATTGCGGCGCGGAGGGAATGATGTACAAAGTTCCTGACGGCGGCGCCTGGGTTTCCCGTACCTGCTGAGGCACAGGGCGTGAGTCCTGTGTGAAAAAAGGTGGTAACACGTGGTATATGTTGTGATAAGTACCTCGTCCTTTGAAGTTTTTTATTCAGGGACGGGGTTTTTTGTATCCTCCGGCTCTGAGCAGCGATGAAAGGAGAGATGAGAAATGCAATTGTATGACGAGCTGGTGGCAAGAGGACTGATTGCCCAGGTGACAGACGAGAATGAGATTAAGGAGATGATCAACCAGGGAAAGGCTGTGTTTTACATCGGATTTGATCCGACGGCGGACAGTCTCCATGTGGGACATTTCATGGCGCTGTGCCTGATGAAGCGCCTGCAGATGGCGGGGAACCGGCCGATTGCCCTGCTTGGCGGCGGAACGGCCATGGTGGGGGATCCGTCCGGCAAGACCGACATGCGCAAGATGATGACGACAGAGACGATACAGCACAATGTTGACTGCTTCAAGAAGCAGATGAGCAGATTTATCGAGTTTGGCGAGGGCAAGGCGATGATGGTCAACAACGCGGACTGGCTGCTCGATTTGAACTACATGGATGTGCTGCGCGAGGTTGGCCCGCATTTTTCCGTGAACCGTATGCTCGCGGCGGAATGCTACAAACAGCGCATGGAGAAGGGGCTGACCTTCCTCGAGTTTAACTACATGATCATGCAGAGCTTTGACTTTTACACCCTGTTCCAGAAATACGGCTGCAACATGCAGTTTGGCGGGGATGACCAGTGGAGCAACATGCTAGGCGGCACGGAGCTGATACGCCGCAAGCTGGGCAAGAACGCATATGCCATGACCATCAACCTCCTGCTCAACTCGGAGGGTAAGAAGATGGGCAAGACAGAGTCCGGCGCAGTGTGGCTGGATGCGCAGAAGACTTCCCCATACGAGTTTTTCCAGTACTGGCGCAATGTGTCTGACACGGACGTGATCAAGTGCCTCAAGATGCTCACTTTCCTCCCGCTTGAGGAGATCGAGGCGATGGAGCACTGGGAGGGCAGCGCGCTCAACAAGGCGAAGGAGATTCTCGCGTTTCAGCTGACGCAGCTGGTGCATGGCACGGAGGAGGCACAGAAGGCAAAGGAGGCGGCTGCGGCGCTGTTTGCAGGCGGTACAAACTCTGAGAATATGCCAAAGACAGTGCTTTCTGACGGGAACTTTACCGATGGCGCGATCGACATTCTGACACTGCTTGTCACAGCGGGCATGACGGCTTCGAAGTCGGAGGCAAGGCGCGCGGTGGAGCAGGGCGGTGTCTCTGTGAACGGCGAGAAGGTCACGGACGCAAAGGCGCAGTTTGAAAAAGATGTATTTGCGCAGGAATTTGTGTTGAAAAAGGGCAAGAAGAGCTTTCAGAGAATCTGCCTCTAACGCGCGCAGTATAAATCTGAGAAGCAGATAAAAACAAGTGCAGGATCCACAACTTGTATCCTGCACTTGTTTTCTGTACGCGGGCACCCGTAGGAAGGGATGCCTGAGAGTGGGCTATACTTTAAAGATTTCGTCGCCGTTCTGGTAGAGCTCGATAATGTGCTGAATTTTTTCGGTGGGCGTCGACACCTGCTCTATAGATGCATCGTGGTTCAAAAAGTCGATGATGGAGGCGAGGAACTTGCTCATGTCCGCCTCGATGTAGTATGGTTTGGTCAGCAGCTCGGGCGGACGGTAGCTGAGATTGGTCGTGATAACTTTGTCGAACACGCCCTCCTCA
>CAMWOK010000317.1 GCA_947175845.1 uncultured Lachnospiraceae bacterium
TTGTCAACACGTCCGGCGCGTTCTGCGGGCTTGAGGCGGAGGAGCGCGGACAGGGCGAGGCGATCGCGCGCAATCTGCTCGAGATGTCGGGACTCAAGGTGCCCGTGCTCTGCATTCTCATCGGTGAGGGCGGCAGCGGCGGCGCGCTCGCGACAGCAGTCGGCAACGAAGTGTGGATGATGGAGAACGCGACGTACGCGATCCTCTCGCCGGAAGGCTTTGCCTCCATCTTGTGGAAGGACTCCAACCGCGCGCAGGAGGCGAGCGAGGTCATGAACATCACCGCGCAGGATCTGAAACGGCTCGGAGTGATAGAGCGCATCATCCCCGAATTTGGCGGTGCGGACCAGAAGACTGCAGCTGCTATCGGCGGTTACATGAAGGAACACATCAAAGAGTTCTTACAGAAATACGACGGCAAATCCGGCGATGCGATCGCCGCGGAGCGCTATGAGCGGTTCCGAAATTTTTAAAAACAGGCTGTCCTGCGCCTATATAATAAAGAAGGTAAAATATGAGTGAATTGAAAATAGGAAACCTCAGCCCGCGCATTCCTGTGATACAGGGCGGAATGGGGGTCGGTGTGAGTCTGTCAAACCTTGCAGGAGCGGTTGCGGCAGCGGGAGGTATCGGCGTGATATCGACGGCGCAGATTGGCTTTAGGAACCCGGATTTTGCCAGAAATCCCATTGAATGCAACTTGAAGGCGATCGGGGAAGAGATAGAGAAAGCGCGCGCAAAGGCAGACGGCGGCATTGTAGGCGTCAACATCATGGTTGCGACAAGGCGCTATGAGGATTATGTAAAAGCGGCCGCAGCCGCGGGCGCCGACCTGATCATCTCGGGCGCGGGCCTGCCCATGACGCTCCCTGAGCTAGCCGGCGACGCAAAGATAGCACCGATTGTGTCCAGCCGCAAGGCGCTGCGCGTCATCGCAAACCACTGGCGGAAAAAATATGACAGAAAGCCGGATCTGGTTGTGGTAGAGGGACCGCTGGCGGGCGGCCACCTCGGATTCTCCAGGGAGGATATCGACGCCTTCACAGTGACGGGCGAGAAGGACTACGACGAGGAGATTGCGTCCATCATAGCGCTCGCGGATGAACTTGGCGTGCCCGTCGTCGTGGCGGGCGGTATCTACGGGCGCAGCGACATGGATCATTATCTCGCCATGGGCGCAAAGGGCGTGCAGATTGCCACGCGCTTTGTGACAACGAGGGAGTGCGATGCATCCGACGCGTACAAGCAGGCGTATCTGGACGCGAAGAAGGAGGATATTGTCCTTGTCAAAAGCCCGGTTGGAATGCCGGGGCGCGCGATACACAATGCGTTTCTGGACCGGGTGGAGGCAGGCGAGCGCTTTATGCGCGGATGCAGGCAGTGCATCGTCACCTGCAAACCGGACACGGCGCCCTACTGTATCACCGAGGCGCTCATCAACGCGGTGGAGGGCAGGCTGGACGAGGGGCTTATCTTCTGCGGGAGCAGCGCTTACCGGGCGGATAAAATTGAGACGGTGGCCGAGATAATGGAGGAATTTTCATCATGACGATAAGGATAACCGGCACGGGAAGTGCGCTGCCGGAAAAAATAGTGACCAATTTCGACCTGCAAAAGCTTGTGGAGACCTCGGACGAGTGGATTCAGAAGCGAACAGGAATCGCGCAGCGCAGGGTTTCCACGGGGGAGACGGTCGCCTCACTCGCCGCCGGAGCGTGCACAAAGGCGCTTGAGATGGCTGGAAAGGCGGCAGAGGAAGTGGACCTGATCCTGGTTGCGACCTGCTCGCCGGAGCTGCTTCTTCCGTGCTGTGCCTGCCAGGTACAGGATCGTATCGGCGCGTCCCACGCGGCGGCGTTTGACCTGAATGCCGCCTGCGCAGGCTTTCTGTTTGCGCTGAACACGGCACAGGCATATCTTCAGAGCGGCATTTACAAAAATGCGCTGATTGTCGGCAGCGAGGTGCTCTCCAAGCTGGTGGACTGGACTGACAGAGGAACATGCATTCTGTTTGGAGACGGCGCAGGCGCGGCCTTTGTCGAGGCACAAGCGGAGGATTTTGTCTGTGAGAACGGGCGCAAATCCGGCGTGGAGTGCATGGTGCAGGGGGCGGACGGCGCCAGGGGAATGGTGCTCTCGTGTGCGGAGCGGACATTGAACAGTGCCTTTTTTTCGGAAAGTCAGGACGGGAATCTGTTTGTCCAGATGGACGGGCAGGAAGTCTACAAGTTTGCCACCAAGCAGGTTCCCGCCTGCATTCAGCAGGCGCTCGGCCAGATGGGAATCGCCGTGGACGACGTGGATTGGTTTCTTCTGCACCAGGCAAACGTGCGCATCATCGAGTCCGTGGCAAAACATCTGAAGGCGGACCTTGCAAAATTTCCGATGAATATACAGGATGTCGGCAATATGTCCTCCGCCACGATTCCAGTACTGCTTGACGCGTGCTGCAGAAGTGGTAAAATAAAAAGAGGGGATCGGATCGTGCTGTCAGGCTTCGGCGCAGGGCTGACTTACGGGGCGAGCGTTCTGGTCTGGTAAGCGGCGTGAGGAGAGCAGAGAAGAGCATAAAGCTTCCTGTCAATATGGTTCAAAATACAGGCCAGGGAAGCTGGAGGTGGTTGAGAGGTATGGAGAAGACGACAAGCAGAATTTTGAATGAGATGCTGGTGAAGCTTTTCAACAAAATTATGGATGCCGAGGAGAAGGCGATCATCACCGAGGAGTACAAGGACATCACAAACAACGACATGCATATTATCGAGGCGATCGGCATCGAGGAGCCGCGCAGGATGTCGGATATCGCAAAGCGCATGAGCGTGACCATGGGCACGCTCACCACCAACATGAACAGCCTTGAGGACAAGGGCTATATCGTGCGGGAGCGCAGCACGGCCGACAAGCGCGTCGTGCTGGTCGTGCTCACCCCGAAAGGCAAGAAGGCATTTTATCACCACCGGGGATTTCACCGCAATATGATCAAGGCGATTGTGAAGGATCTGGACGAGGATGAGATGAAGGTGATGATCAAGTGCCTTCTTCATCTGAACGAATTTTTTGAGGGATACGCGGACAGGCAGAGCCAGTGAGGAGCTGTCTGTTTTTTTATGTATCAGTTTCTGAAATTTAACACTTGCAAGAATTGTCAGATTTGGTATAATGAGGATAGTCTTATTTAATGGAAATTTTATAAAAATTTAATGGAGGTTGTAAAGTTGGCAACATTTACAGTAGCGGAACTGGAGAGCATGATTGTCGTTAATATGGGCGACTACAAGACCGCCAGAGGAGAAAAGAAACTCATGACAAAAGATCTGGGATCGTGCATCGGCGTCGCGCTGAGAGACCCGCACACGGGGGTCGGCGGACTGCTGCATGTCATGCTGCCGCACCACGGCATCAGGAGCACGGAAGGGTTTGTCGCGGCAAAGTATGCCGATACAGGGCTTGACGAGATGGTGAGCACCATGGTGCAGCAGGGAGCCAAACGAGAAAAGCTGTTGGAGAAGATTGGCGGAGGGTCGCACATGATACGCACAGAGAACATATCCTATGACACCGACATCTCGTCTAGATACGTCAA
>CAMWOK010000318.1 GCA_947175845.1 uncultured Lachnospiraceae bacterium
CCGGATTACAGGGCGTCTGTCTGTGCTTCGTTTGCGCGGGGCAATGTCGGGCGCGCGGTCGAGCTTGCCTCCAATGAGAACTTCGACCATATGAAGTCCTCGGCGCTCGGCCTCCTAAAACATGTCTGGGATATGGAGATCAATCAGATTGCGGCGGAGGTCAGGCAGATCGCTGCGGAAAAATTTGACACGGGCGATTATCTCGATTTGTGTTTCATCTGGTATCGGGATGTGTTATTATATAAGGCGTGCAGTGTGCGCGGTGAGAACGATCACCTTGTTTTCAGGGAGGAGCTGGCGGACATCGCAAATGCTGCCAGGCGGTATGACTATGATGCGATTGAGCGGATCGTTCATTCCATCGACCGCGCGCGGAGCAGAATCGCGGCGAATGTGAATTTTGATCTGACAATGGAACTGATGTTTCTGGATATGAAGGAGGGAGCCGCGCTTTAGTGCTAGGCGGCAGACTCGTGCAGGCGGAGGAATGTCGGGGTTTTATGGTGGAAAGACGCCTGCTGCGAACTGGCGGGCAGCAGCTGCCTAAGTTGAATATAGATGAATGTGAGGTAGATAGATATGGTAAAGGTAATTGGTGTGCGCTTTCGGACGGCCGGCAAGATTTATTTCTTTGACCCGGTGAATTTTGAGATAAAGCGCGGGGACCACGTGATTGTGGAGACGGCGCGCGGCATTGAGTTTGGCACGGTTGTAGGAGACCCCAGGGAGATTGAGGAGGAGCGCGTGGTGCAGCCGCTCAAGCCGGTTCTGCGCATTGCGACAAGCCGTGATCTCGAGCAGGAGGCCGCAAACAAACAGAAGGAGAAGGACGCTTTCAAGATTTGTCTCGAGAAGATTAAGAAGCACAATCTTGAGATGAAGCTGATCGACGCGGAGTACACATTTGACAACAACAAAGTCCTTTTTTATTTTACGGCGGACGGGCGCATTGACTTTCGGGAGCTGGTCAAGGATCTGGCGTCCGTGTTCAAGACGCGGATCGAGCTGCGCCAGATCGGGGTGCGCGACGAGACAAAGATACTGGGCGGGATTGGCATCTGCGGGCGGCCGCTGTGCTGTCACTCGCATCTGTCCGAGTTTGTCCCGGTGTCCATCAAGATGGCAAAAGAGCAGAATCTGTCGCTGAACCCGACGAAGATATCGGGCGTGTGCGGCAGACTGATGTGCTGCTTAAAGCACGAGGAAGAGACGTACGAGTACCTCAACAGAAAGCTGCCCAACGTGGGCGACTTCGTGACGGCGGACGACGGGCTTCGGGGTGAGGTGCAGAGTGTCAATGTGCTGCGCCAGCTGGTGAAGGTGATTGTCGAGGTGGATGACGAGAAGGAGATCCACGAGTACAAGGTGGAGCAGCTGCGGTTTAAGAGGCGTCACAAGAAGGACAAGAATGACAACATGAGCAATGAGGAGCTACGGGAACTGCGGGCGCTCGAGAAGCTTGAGAAGCAGGAGAAAGATGCGAAGTCGAAGCTCGAGGACAATGTGTGACAGCGCGCAGCACGCGATAATGGCTGGCGCAGACAGGTTAAAGCAGCACTTTGCGGCACAGAGGTTGAGATATGGACGTGGAATTAAAAGAAAATGAGCGCATTGACGACCTGCAGCGCAACGGTTATCAGATTATCCAGAACCCGGAAAAGTTCTGTTTTGGCATGGATGCGGTGCTGCTGAGCGGTTTTGTGCGGGTGAAGCCCGGCGCGCGGGTGCTTGACATGGGAACGGGAACAGGCATTATTCCGCTGCTGGTGGAGGCGAAGACGCAGGCATCGCACATCAGCGCCATCGAGATTCAAGAGGAGAGCGCTGACATGGCGAGGCGCAGCGTGCAGCTGAATCATCTCGAGGACAAGATTTCGATTGTGACAGGGGATTTGAGGGAAGCAGACCAGTTTTTTGACGCTGCTTCTTTTGATGTGGTTACGTGCAATCCGCCCTATATGATAGGACAGCACGGACTGAAGAATCCGGACGCGCCCAAGGCGATAGCGCGGCACGAGATTCTGTGCACGCTGGAGGATGTGGTGCGCATGGCGGCGAGGCTGCTGAGGCCGGGCGGGTACTTCTGCATGGTGCACAGGCCGTTTCGTCTGGCGGAGATTATCACGGTGATGACGCGGTATCAGCTGGAGCCAAAGCGCATGAAGCTCGTGCATCCCTATGTGGACAGGGAGCCTAACATGGTGCTGATCGAGGGCTGCCGGGGCGGGCGGCCGCGCATGACGGTGGAGAAGCCCCTGATTGTGTTTCGAGAGCCGAATGTCTACCATGACGAGATCCGGGATGTGTACGGGTATTGAAAGGGATCAGAGATGCAAACATACGGCTGGTGATAAAAAAGCGGAGGTTATAGTGATGACGGGAAAATTGTATTTGTGTGCGACGCCGATCGGAAATCTGGGGGACATGACGCCGCGGGTTGTCGAGACGCTGCAGATGGCGGATCTGATTGCGGCGGAGGACACGCGAAACAGCATCCGGCTGCTCAATCATTTTGACATCCACACGCCGATGACAAGCTATCATGAATACAATAAGGTCGAGAAGGCAGAATCCCTGCTCCAGCAGATGAATGCAGGCAGGAATGTAGCGCTCATCACGGACGCTGGAACGCCTGCCATATCTGACCCGGGCGAGGTGCTGGTGCGCATGTGCCACGAGGCGGGGATTGTGGTGACTTCCCTCCCGGGAGCTGCAGCGTGCATCACGGCGCTGACGCTCTCGGGGCTGAGTACCAGACGGTTTTGTTTCGAGGGCTTTCTGCCCGCAGACAAGAAGGAAAAGCGCGCGATCCTGGAGGATCTGAAACGGGAGTCGCGCACGATCATCTTATATGAAGCGCCGCACCATCTGACGCGGACGCTCGACGAGCTCTACGAGGCGCTTGGGGACCGGAAGCTTGTGCTGTGCAGGGAGCTGACCAAGAAGTTCGAGGAGGTCAATCCCACCACCATCTGCGGCGCGCGCGCACTGTACGCGCAGCAGGAGCCGCGCGGCGAGTACGTGCTCGTGGTGGAGGGAAAGAGCCTTTTAGCGTTTCAGAAGGAGCAGGAGCAAAGCTGGCAGGAGATCCCGATTGAGGCGCACATGCAGCAGTATGAGGCGCAGGGGATGGACCGCAGGGACGCCATGAAGCGCGTGGCGAAGGAGCGCGGGATCTCGAAGCGGGAGGTGTATCAGTATCTGCTGGCGCTGGGGGATTGAGCCGGATACAAAGCCCGTTGTATTTGCAAGGATCTGTTTTTGTGAGCGGCCTGCAAGGGACTGTGCACAGCGTACAGAGACTTGACTTAGAATGGGCACTGCAGTGCTGTCACAAAATTTCGTAACAGTTCAGCCATGCAAAATTGGATATGCAAAATGCTGTTGGGAGCTTGCTCACATAAGGCATTTTGCATATTCAATTTTATAGGGCGGACGCCCGACATGAAATAAGTTGTCGGCAATCGCTAAAATTAATTGTCAGATCGTACAATCCGACAACTTATGAATGGGTATGGCTGAACTGTTACAAAATTTCAGGAAAATTTTAGAAAATTCATTGACAAAT
>CAMWOK010000319.1 GCA_947175845.1 uncultured Lachnospiraceae bacterium
CTGTTTAGTCAGGAGCGGATTCTTCTCGTACTCCGCGTACATCTCGTTGAATCTCGCCGCCTGCGCGATGCCCTCGTTCACGCGCTCCTGCCTTGCCGCCTGCGCGTCCTGCGTAATCTGATCCGCCTTTGCGCTCGCCTCCGGAAGCTTTTCATTTCTGTACTTGTTGGCATTGTTAATCGCGGTCTCCTTGCCCTGTTTTGCCGTCTCCACCGCCTTGAACGCCTCTATGACATCCTCCGTGGGCGGTTCTGCGTCCTGCATGGAGATGTTGACCAGCATCAGACCGATGTCCTGCTCCTCGAGCTTCTCGATAATCATATCCTTGATCTCTGCCTGTATCTTGCTCTTCCCGGTTGTAATCACGTCATCTACAGGATAGTTGCTGATGATGTTGCGGATGCACGACTGTGTGATATTTTTGAGTATGTCCTTGGGCTGTCTCGAGTTGTACAGATATTTCACCGGGTCGGACACCTTGTACTCCACATAAAAGTCCACGTTCACAAAATTGAAATCCGAGGTAATCATCAGCGATTCGTCGTCAATCTGCTCCTGGCTGGCGCTGTCGTCGCTGCCGGACCGGTATCCTATGGGAAATCCCAGTATTGTCGTGTTCACTTTTGTCACTCTCTGCACAAACGGAATCTTGAAATGCAGGCCGGAGGTCACGACGCTGCCGGCATTTCCGAAGGTTGTCACGACGCCCTGCTCCTGCTCTCCTATCGAGTAGACGGATTCAAAGGCAAGCACTGCAAGCACCAGCAGTGCGGCGATGCCCGCCGCCAGCCTGCCCAGTGAATTTCTGTTTCTGCCCTGATTCGCGCTCCCGTTGTCCGCGTTGCTGCCGGGATTAAATTCCCTGAAATTTTCTGCCATTTTATCTTCTCCTATTTCGCTCTTTCGCCTGTAAATCTGCTGCTATTTTTGTCCCAGGATCGCAAGCAGATACTCCCACATTCTCGATACCGAGGAGATGCTAAGCCTCTCTTCCGTCGTGTGAATGTCCTGTATATTGGGGCCAAATGACACGCAGTCGAGCCCGGGTATCTTGGAAATCATGATGCCGCACTCAAGTCCTGCGTGAAGCGCCTCCACCTGCGCCTCCTTCCCAAACATCTCACGGTAGATGCGGACCATGTCCGCGCGCAGCTTCGAGTCCGGGTCAAACTGCCAGCCCGGGTAATCCCCGTGCGTCTTTGTGCAACCGCCCAGCAGCTGTGTCAGGGTGTCCACCTGCAGATTGACCTTGTGCTTTGCGGATTCGATGGCGCTTCTGACTGCAATGTTTGCGACCACCTCGCCGTCAGCAGTCCTCAAGACGCCCACATTCAGGGAAGTCTCGACCAGGCCTTCAATGTCCGCGCTCATTGCCATGACACCGTTTGGAAGCAGTGTCAGGAAGGACAGCACGCGCTCAGTGCTGTCGGCATCGAGCACAGGCTGCCCTGAGAAGTCTGTGTCCGACACCCTGATAAACAGACCTTTTTCCTTGGACTGATTCTCTTTTTTTTCTGCCTGCTCAATCTGTGCCAGCGCACTGACAAAACGCTCCCTGTCTTCTGCCGGCAGGCTCACCACCGCACACGCCTCGCGCGGTATCGCGTTGTCCTTCTCGCCGCCGCCAATCTGCACCAGCAGGAAAGGGATCTCTTTGTGCACTTGTTTCAATGCCGTTCCCAGCACCTTAATCGCATTGGCACGCCCCTTGTGTATCTCTGTGCCGGAGTGCCCGCCCTGAAGGCCTCCCACAGCCACTTCCAGGCGGATTCCCGCCTGATTGACTTCTGTGCAAACCGGAAGATGACAGTCTGTGCGCATGCCGCCCGCACAGCTCGTCAGAAGGATACCCTCCTCCTCCGAGTCAATGTTGAGCATCCGCTTTGCCGTGAGCATGGACAGGTCAATCGCTGTCGCGCCCTCCATGCCGGTCTCCTCGTCCGTCGTGATGACCGCCTCAATGCGGGGGTGCGCGATGTCGTCCGCGTCGAGCAGCGCGAGTATATACGCGACCGCAATGCCGTCGTCACCGCCGAGACTCGTCCCCTCCGCGCACACGAAATCCCCCTCCACTTTCAGGCGCAGCGGGTCTTTTTCCAGATCTATATCACAGCCGCTCTTCTTGACCGCAACCATGTCCATATGCCCCTGCAGAATAATCGGCTCTACCTCCTCGTACCCCGCCGACGCCTCCTTCACAATAATCACATTGTTGCTGGCATCCCGGATATGAAACAGCCCCCTGTCCTGTGCAAATTTCGCAAGATAGCTGCTGATACCGTCAAGGTTGCCCGAACCGTGCGGAATACCGCAGATATCCTCAAAATAGTAAAATACCCTGTTTGGTTCTAAATTCTCTAATACCCTCATGTTTTTACCTCGTTTCCATCTCGTAAATTCAGATATGATTCATTCCTTCTAAATATAACAGACATTTCCGGTGCGGTAAACGTATCTGACCAAATCTTTACAAAGATTTAATGCCCGCACAGCGGCTTTATGCATCTGTCTTCGCAATACAAGGAAAGGATACCATCATGAAAATTTTCTTTCACAATGGTATCCTTTTCATTTCACCGTCGCTGTTTACGCACTCTTCTTTGCAAGCTCTGCGAGGGTCTTGAAGCCTTCTGCATCATTGACCGCCATCTCAGCGAGCATCTTTCTGTTGATATCAACTCCTGCAACCTTTAATCCGTGCATCATCCTGCTGTATGATAAGCCGTTGAGCCTGGCAGCCGCGTTAATACGTGCGATCCAGAGCTGTCTGAACTGGCGCTTTCTCTCTTTTCTGCCTGCGTATGAAGAAGCCAGCGCTCTCATAACGGACTGCTTTGCCACCCTGTACTGTTTTGATCTTGCTCCTCTGTAGCCTTTTGCAAGCTTTAATACTCTGTTATGTTTCTTCTTTGCGTTTAATCCGCCTTTAATTCTTGCCATTTTTCTAATCCTCCTAACAACTATTCAATCACGCCGCCGCTTCCTACAAATACGGTAAGATCTTCTTCATATTCTTAACGTTGGTTGCGTCTGTTATTGCAGCCTTTCTCAGATTTCTCTTTGTCTTTGCGGACTTCTTTGTCAAGAGATGACTCCTGTAAGCCTTCGCTCTCTTCAACTTACCTGTTCCTGTCACTTTAAAGCGCTTTGCAGCTGATCTGCTGGTTTTCATTTTTGGCATAACTGATTCCTCCTAAACTCATGATACTCATCGTGCGGTTGACAAATTTCTGTGAAATCTTTCACAATATCCCTGCACAAACTGGTTTCTATCTTTTAACTGACTTAAACTGCTTATCGTTTTTCAGCTAAAAACATGGTCATGCTTCTGCCCTCTACCTTTGGCTCCTTCTCCACCACTGCGATATCACTCAGGCTCTCGCCGAAATCGACAAGGATGTGCCTGCTGTTCTGCATATGTGCCATCTCGCGGCCTCGAAACCGCAGCGTGACTTTTACCTTGTCGCCCTTGGAGAGGAATTTCCGGGCAGCATTTATCTTAGTGTTCAAGTCATTAGTGTCGATATTGGGAGACAAACGAATCTCTTTTACGTCGA
>CAMWOK010000320.1 GCA_947175845.1 uncultured Lachnospiraceae bacterium
TCGTAAAGGCGATCATGGAGTCCATGAACCAGCATTACGGTGTTATCAATTATACCAATGGTGTCGAGTTCTGGTTTGAGCTTGAAACCAAATAAACGGAGGTGCAGTTTTTTGAAAAAGGGGAAAGTTTTAGGACTTCTGGCGATGTCGACGGTGCTGCTGACCGGCTGTGTGGATTCCATGCCGGAGCTCACGGCGGAACAGTCGGAGATTATTGCGGAGTATGCGGCTGGACTGCTGCTCAAATATTCACCCAGATATAACTATAAGATCGTGAGTGAGGAGGAGGTAGCGGCGGCGATGGCAGCAGGCCCGGAAGCGTCTGAACCGGAGACGGAGACAGAGCGCGCGGAGGAGATGGAGACGGAAAGCCAGAGCAGTCCGGATGCACCGGAGACGGAGACGCAGCCGGAGAGCCAGGAGACGACTGCGGTACAGCTGGTGGCGGAACTTGATTTTGCCGCAGAGCTGGGGATCGATGACCTGATTGTGAGATATCAGTCCTTTGAACTCTGCGATTCCTATCCACAGGATAATTCCGGCTTCAGCGTGTCGGCTGCCCAGGGAAAAAAGCTTCTGGTGATGCATTTTGACCTGGAAGGTCTGCCGGAGGAGGACGTAGACTGCAATCTGTTTGACTATGATATAAAGATGCGTGTAACTATCAACGATACAGCGTCCGCCGCTGTTCTGAGCACGCTGATTCCCAATGACCTTGCGTCCTATATGGAGGTTGTGCATGCGGGTGAGATCGTCGATGTGGTGGCGGTCGCCGAGATTGATGACATGACTGAGGCAGATATACAGAGTCTGGTGCTGCAGGCGTCGGCGGGTGGACAGACTTGTGCTGCCAGACTGAAATAGCACAAATGAATAAAAATATGAAAAAAGTACTGAAACTATTTGTAATTATTCCTGTGGATATGTTATAATTAGTGAAAGATAATTACTCTGCACGACAGTGTTGATAAAGAGATTGAAAATATGTACATATTTTTGATTATCTGGTAGAATGGAGGTTTAATATGGAGACTAAGATTCTCTTGGAGAACGGAACAAATGAGTTGGAAGTGTTGGAATTTGTGGTGGATGGAAATTCTTACGGCATTAACGTGGCTAAGATCAGGGAGATTATTCCGTATTCGCCGGTGACACCTGTACCGAACGCACATCCCAGTGTGGAGGGTATTTTTATGCCGCGCGATGCGATGATCACGGCAATTGACCTGCGCAACTGTCTGCAGCGTGGACAGTCCCAGCCGGGCGGTCTGTTTATCATCACAAGTTTTAATAAACTCGATATTGCTTTTCATGTTGATGCGGTGATCGGTATTCACAGAGTTTCTTGGGTTGACATTATTAAGCCGGGTGCTACGGTGACAACAGCGGAGGACGGCATTTCTACAGGTATCATCAAGATCGACGGGAAGCTGATTATCATTCTTGACTTCGAGAAGATCATCACGGATATCAACCCGGAGACCGGATTGAAGGTGACGGAGATTGAGGCGCTGGGAATCCGCGAGAACACAGAGATCCCGATTTTGATTGCAGAGGATTCCTCCCTGCTCAGAAAGCTCATTATCGATTCGCTCAAGAAAGCAGGATATGAGAATATTATTAAGGCTGAGAATGGCGAGGAGGCGTGGGAGTACATAGTCAAGTGCCGCGATGCAGGAACACTCGATAAGGAAGTTCATCTGCTGATTACAGATATTGAGATGCCGATCATGGATGGACACCGTCTGACGAAACTTGTCAAATCAGATGATGCCACAAAACATATACCGGTGATTATATTCTCCTCTCTTGTCAATGAGGAAATGAAGCGGAAAGGTGAAGAATTAGGCGCAGATGCACAGTTATCAAAACCTGAGATCGGAAATCTTGTAAAGGTTATTGACGGGCTGCTCTCAAGATAAGATTTTCTTTTGCGCTTGTGTGCATAAAAACAGAGCCGGGATATCATGCCCGGCTCTGTCAGGTTGTGCGCGTTTTTTGTATAAGAAAGATGTCGCATTGCAGAGCGATATTCTTAACCAGGATTAGGAGACGACATGGACAAGATGGAGATCGTGGAAAAGTATACGTTACTCTCAGAGAAGATAGCAGATGCAGATATGGTGCTTGTCGGAGTTGGCGAGGAGTTTAATGAGGACTTTGCGGACATTGGCAGATTTCCACATCTGATGTCTGCGCTGGAGGAGGTTGACATAGACCAGACGCTTGAGTGGACAGTGCCTTTTCTCGAGCATCGCTTTCTGAAAGAACATAAGGACGGCAGGCTTGTCGAGGCGTATCAGAGTCTCTACGAGCTGATCAGGGATAAAGATTATTTTGTGATTACCACCTGTATTGATGAGAATATCAAGAAAGCAGCATTCGACACAGAGCGGCTGGTTGAACCCTGTGGAAATCATGCGATGCTGCAGTGCAGTGACAAATGCAGCAGTGCCCTGTATTCTTCCGAGGAGTTTTCGGATCTGGTGAATCAGGCGATATGGGACGGGGTAGGTCTAGATTCGCTTGAAATTCCCAGATGTCCTGTCTGCGGGAAGCCGCTGGCATACAACAATATTCTGTGCGAGCAGAATTATGTGGAGGACGGCTATCAGAAGCAGTGGGAAAGATATACAAAATGGCTGCAGCTGACGCTCAACAAAAAACTCTGTATTCTTGAACTGGGCGTGGAATTAAATCTGCCGAGTATTATCAGATGGCCGTTTGAAAAAGTTGCGTTTTATAACCAGAAGGCAAACTTTTTCAGGGTGAATGCCTCCCTTCACCAGATGACAGAAGAACTGCGTGACAAGGGAGTCAGCATAGGCATGAATGCGGTTGATTTTTTGCGGGAGTATTGTCGTTCATAGCGATAGAAAAAGGGGACGGAGGGAATTGGCATGCGCGCAGAGGAAAATTATACAGATGAGCCGATTTTGATGGAGGAGATTAACATTGATTCGCTGGAAATGCCGGTGGCACCGGATCTGGAAATACCAGATTTGGAGATACCGGATTTGGACCTTGCGGATTTGGGGATGTCAGATATAGAGATGCCGGGAGAGGAAGCCGGCATGGAGGATCTGGAGATACCAGATTTGGAGATACCGAATCTGGAAATACCAGCCATGCAGGCGTCAGATACAGGGGAAGAAATAAGTTTGGAGGATATAGAGATGCCAGGATCAGAGGACGAACTGAATTTGGAGGATATTGGGCTGCCCGAAGTATCATTGGAGGAGCCATTTCAGGATGGTGAGCTGAGTATAGATGGTCTTGACCAGGCGATTCAGTCTGAGACAGAGCTTCAGATGGCAGGGGAATTAAATATAGATGACCTGGCGCTGCTGGATGACGGGGACAGTGAGAGCGATATCTCGATCAGTATGGATGATAATCTTGAGGATGTGCTGAATATGCTTGACGATGATGCGGAGCTTGCTGAAATCAATGACATGCTCAAAAAATCGGACAACAATGAGCCTATACAGGATGATATGATGGAGCTGCTGCATCAGATGGCGGATGATGAGGCTGCGTCAGTCAATGCGGGGAC
>CAMWOK010000321.1 GCA_947175845.1 uncultured Lachnospiraceae bacterium
AGCAAGCTCCCAACAGCATTTTGCATATCCAATTTTGCATGGCTGAACTGTTACCTTGGAATTCTAATTTCTGTCAAATAGATCTTGACAAAGTGATAAGACAGTAGTAGTCTATATGTATACTACTACTGTCTTGTGGACTAGCAGCTCCAGACAGGCAGCGCTGCCAGCCTGGAGAGAACTTTTACAGAAAGGGGTATATCTATGATAAAACTGTTTGATTCTGAGCTAAAGGTGATGAATGTGCTATGGAAGGAGGGGGATATTCCGGCAAAGGAGGTTGCCGACAGGCTGAACAGGGAGGTCGGGTGGAATAAAAATACAACCTACACCCTGATCAAGCGCTGTATCAAGAAGGGCGCAGTGGAGCGGAGCGAGCCAAATTTTATGTGCCGCGCGCTGATCTCGCAGGAGCAGGTGCAGGAGGCGGAGACAAACGAACTGATCGACAAGGTTTATGACGGATCTGCGGACAAGCTGTTTGCCGCGCTGCTTGGCAGGAAGAAGCTGACAGCGGGACAGCTCGAGCGGCTGCAACAGATTGTCGAGGAGACAAAAGACTGAAAAAGGGGTGCAAAACCCACTTTCAGAGATGAAGGAGGAGAGCGAATATGAGTTTATTGCAGATGAGCTTTTCCGGGGCAGTCCTGATTCTGGCAGTTCTGATCGTGCGTGCACTGACAATAAGGCGGCTGCCGAAGGACACGTTCCTTGTTCTGTGGGGCATCGTGCTGCTGCGGCTGCTCGTGCCGTTCTCAGTCGCGTCGGCTGCGAGTGTCTATTCCTGGGGAAATGAAATCTGGCCGTGGATGTCGCCGGATCTGGATTCCAGTGCGGGCTGGAATGCGGCCGGGCAGAATCGCGCCGGGAGTGCGGCGGAGCTTGACGATGATATATCTATGAATGTCTCAGTGTCCGCGTACCCTGCCGCCGCTGTGAAAAATACCCTGCCTGTCTCAGATGGCGCGCATACTGTCAGGGACACCAGCGCAGAGAGCGCCAGGCAAGTCCATCTGGGCACTGACAGGACTGCAGAGAGCGCCAGGCAGGTCCATCTGGGCGCTGTCCGGGCTGCAGAGAGCGTGTGGCGCATTGTCTGGTGTCTGGGGATGTCCGTGAGCGCGATCTGCTTCGCTGTATCCTATCTGCGCTGCCGCGTTGAGTTTCAGGCGTCACTGCCTGTGGAGAGCCCGCGTGCGCAGGCGTGGATTTCGGAGCACTCCCGCCGTCCGGTGTGCATCCGGCAGTCGGACAGGATTTCCACGCCGCTGACTTACGGCATCTGGCGTCCTGTGATATTGATGCCAAAGGGCACGGACTGGGAAAATGCACCGCAGCTGCGGTATGTGCTGGCACATGAGTGCGTGCATATCTGCCGTTTTGATGCGCTGACAAAGCTGGTCTGTGCCGGGGCGCTCTGCGTCCACTGGTTCAACCCGCTGGTGTGGATAATGTATGTACTTTTTAACCGCGATGTGGAAATCTCCTGCGACGAGCATGTCGTGCGCCGCTTTGGAGAGACGTCTAAGTCGGCGTATGCGAAAATGCTGATTCAGATGGAGGCACAGCGCAGCCAAGGGACGCCGTATCTGCCGCTTGGCAGCAGCCTGCTTCCCCGGATTGGCAAAAACGCGATGGAAGAAAGGATTTGGGCAATTATGAAAATAAAAAAGAAATCGCTGCCTGCAGTGCTGCTGGCAGCTGTGCTGGTCATCAGTGTGACTGTGATATTTGCCACTTCAGCAGTGGAAAAAACAGAGTCCCAAAACCCGGCGCTCCCAGAAGAAATTTCCGGGACAGACTTTACACAAGAGGAGTGGCAGAAACTGGGCGCCCTGCAGTTTGAGGGCTATGAGAACATGAGCGTTTCCTCGTTTCAGCACAAGGTCTGGTCGTGCACGGACACCGCGGAATACAGGAGTCTGTTAGAGCGCTTTTCCCTGGATAAAACCCTGTTTGCGCGGTATCAGGAGCTGGGGCAGGGCACAGATGAAAAAGCGGATGACAGCAGTGCGAGCCTTCGGTTTCTGTACAATATTCTGGATCCGCTGACAGCCGAGCAGTGGCAGACAAGAAGTTTTGATGGATATGCGGCGACAGACTTTCCCGGCGCTTCGGACAATGCACTGCTGGAATATGAGGTGACGCTCACGATCCTGGACGCAGATTTGCTGACTGTGCGCGCGTACGACACTGCGCGGCAGCGTGTGATGGATCGGCTAAAAACCATTTTTCAGACGGAGCTTGACGGATTGCTTGTCAGTGAACTGCGCGATGAGGAGCTGATGCGGACCCTGTTGGATGAAACCATTGGCGGCATCACGGCAGCGTGGTCGGATGACAGGCTGCAGGTTGCGGCTGTGTATCACTATAGCCCGCTGGGGGAGGTGCCGGTCGATAAGACGGCTCCCTGGGAGCAGGAACAGAGAGCTGAGATAGATGCGCAGATGGCACAGTTTGTTCCCTTTGGTCTGACATACAAGTATGATGCGGGTACGCTTGAACTGTCCTTTGCGGGCAGGGAGGTGCGCGGAATCTATGACACGGTGCAGGGGCTTTTTATCTCTGCGCACGGCGGGATCGGGGAAGGCGTTTACGGCAAAGATGCGATTGACCTCTACGCTGTGTACGATGGCAGAAAACTGACAGGGCTGCGGGAAGCCACCCCGCAGGAGATGGAAGAGATCACCCAAAGGCGCCAGGCGGCGACGGACGCGTACAAGAAGGCGTATCCGGAACTGTTTTTGCAGCTCCGTGAAGAAATACCCGCCACCGAGGAGGACTACCGGAGCCTCCTTGCACTGAAAACGCCGGATTATCAGTCTAAGTCCATAGCGGAATTCAATATGGAACTGCTGGACTGGGCAAATGAAAACCATGCGGGGATGGAGCGCATTGGCGTTGACAACCTTCTTGGGGACCGGCGTGTCACACTGACCGACGAGGAGCGGGAATTTGCAGCTGTGACGGCGCATTTGTCACGGATGGAAAATACTGCGTATGTCACAAGTCTTCAGAAAAATGAGCCGGAGCGCGATGTCGTGGAAGAAATTTATCTGAGAGACAAAGAGGAATACAGTGAGAACAGCTATGGCATGGCGTGGTGCTCTTTGTACTACGTGTACTCGTACCATATTTCGGACAAGGAGACGGTACGTGTCGGCGAGCGGGACGACTGTGTCAGCGGAATGCTGGAAAGTATCCAAAGCTACTGGGAAGCGTCAACAGTTGACCAGATGACACAGATGACGGAGGAGGAACTGCAAGAAACCCTGCACGCGATTGCGGAAAAGTACAGCACCCGCAATGTCACACTCACGATCCTTGACGATCAGACACGATTTTCGTGCATGGATGATCGATATCTGAGATGAATGGAGATCAGGCTGTGAGAAGCCTGAAAAACGGGCGGTCAAGATAAGGGCGTATACAAGAAACAGTGTAAAAGGAACAGTACAGAAGGGAGTAGTGTGAAGCCTTAAAGTAGTGGTTTAGACATAGTAAAATAAACGCCAGAAA
>CAMWOK010000322.1 GCA_947175845.1 uncultured Lachnospiraceae bacterium
CCGCTGTCGGATGTTTCCTCGGCTGTTTCAATTCCTCTACCGCATTAGGGGCATCATACATCGGCAATCCTAACTCCCTTTTTACCTCTGCGATATATGCGGTATGTACTTTGAAGCCATACTTCGCTTCTATGTACTCCTTAATCATCTTATATGTAACCCGCTCTTTCGGCTTGTACGCTTCGGCTCTCTTGGCAATATTATCAAGCGGCACTTTGCCCTCGTCCTCGCCAAACTCCACTTTTACGTTGATTACGCTGTCAGGTTTTTTGTGGGAAAGCATTACAACCGTCTCCACATGCTCCGTAAAACAAAACATATCCACCGGCCATGCCTCCTGCGCGGCATACCCTGCCTTGCAAAACCACGCGAGGTCCCTGCCGAGGGTTTCCGGATTGCAGGAGATATAGACAATGCGCCCTGGCCGGAGGGAAGCCGCCGCTTTCACAAACGCCTCGGTGGTCCCGCTTCTTGGCGGGTCCATGACAATCACGTCCGCACGCTCGCCTTTTTGTGACATGCGTGTCATATATTCTGTCGCGTCAGCGGCTATAAAATGCATGTGGTCCAGATGGTTTCTCTTTGCGTTTGCCTTCGCGTCCTTCACCGCCTGCCCGTTCAGCTCGATGCCGATGACCCGCTTTGCCTTCGCATGCATGCACATGCCGATCATGCCGATTCCACAGTAGGCATCTATCACCGTCTCACTGCCGGTCAGCGCTGCGGCCTGTATTGCCTTTTTGTACAAGACCTGCGTCTGTGCGGAATTCACCTGATAAAAAGATCCCGGCGAGATGCGAAAACGCAGTCCCAGAAGCACATCCTCAATGTACCCCGAACCGTACAAGGTCTTGTTCCGGTCGCCGAGCACCATGGTCGTCTCCCGGTCATTGATATTCTGAACAATCGTCGTTATCTCCGGGTGGCGCTCCCGCAATTTTTCCACAAAGTGGGTTTTGTGCGGAAACTCGGGCGAGGCAGTCACCAGAACCACCATCAGCTGCTTTGTGGATGCGCCCTTTCTGACAAGAATGTGGCGCATCAGCCCCCTCCCGGTGTCCTCATTGTAAACCCACAGCCGGAACGACTCAATCAGCTCCGTCACAGTCTGGATGATCGCGGACGCCTGCGTGTCCTCAATCAGACAGCCGCTGACCGGTATCAGGGTGTGCGTTCCCTCCGCGTAGGTTCCCGCCACCACCTCATCCTTTATTTTTCCAAATACAGCGTGGACCTTATTTCTGTAATGATAGGGATAATACATGCCTGCCACATCATGCACTTTATCACAGTATTTTCCAATCGTTTCAATGACCCGCTGTTTTTTGGCGGCAAGCTCGTCCTCGTAGGGCATGCTGCCAATATGGCAGGCGCCGCATTTCTTTACATATGGACAGCTCTCAATATTCGCTTTATCTGCCACAATGTCTCCCCCTTTTTATCACCGGAACCTCTAAGAAACTCCCTGCTTTCTGCGCTACAGCGACGCCCTTGTCAGATCCTGCACCCACTTGTATTTCCGAAAGCGCGCCATCACCCACGGAATTTTGCCCACCTCATCGAGGCAGGTTCAGGCATAGACCGCAAGCGGCGACCAGTGCAGGACGAACGCCCCGACAAGTGCCAGCGGGATCGCTATCAGCCACATACACACAATCAGGCTGTACATGTCAAACAGCGTGTCTCCGCCGCTGTCCAGCACGCCGTTGATCGTGACCGTGTTGACGCAGCGCCCGATCATGTAGATGGACATAATGACCATCATTCCCGTGAGATATCCCCGCGCCGTATCTGTCAGAATCACCATGCGCACCACCAGCGGCGTCACTGCAAGCACAATCGCCGTCGACAGAAATCCAATCACATAGGAAATATTTTTGAGTTTTATCCCGTAGGCTCTCCCGCGGTCAAGACGTCCGGCCCCCAGCTCATTTCCCACCATGATACCCGCCGCGCTGCCTATGCCGTTGCACATGCAGCAGATCAGATCCCGGACGACCGCCGCCACAGAGTTTGCCGCGGCAGCGTCAGTCCCCACATGGCCCATGATCGCTGTGTAGGCGGTAAACCCGACACCCCAGCACATCATACCGCCCGCAAGCGGAAGGCACTGTTTGATAAAATCGCGCTTGAGCTGCCGTGATACGCTGCCAAACCGATCAAATGCAGGGCGGATGTAGGATGAGTGCGACGACAACGCCACGCACAGAACCAGCTCGACAACGCGGGAGATGGTGGTCGCAAGTGCCGCGCCTCTCGCCTGCATTCGCGGCGCTCCCAGCAGTCCGAATATAAATACCGCGTTGAGGCATATGTTCAAAACCACCGCGCCGGAGCTGATGAATGCCCCGGGCTTTATGTGCTCTGACACCTTCATTGTCGCCAGGTAACACTGGGATATGCCCGTGAACAGGTACGACCAGCCCGCAATGCGCAAGTAGGCACTTCCGATGGCGATCAGGGGCGCATCATGTGTAAAAATGTGCATGAGCAGCTCCGGTGCCAGTTCACACGCCAGAAAAAACAGGAGGGACACAAAACCGCAGTACCGCAGCATCAGGTTAAAAAGGTCCTCCAGTGTCCGCCTGTCTCCCTTTCCCCAGTATTGGGCGCCAAAGATTGCCCCGGCTGCCGTGACAGCCGAGAGAAACATGTTCTGTACAAACTGTATCTGGGTTGCCAGGGAGACCGCCGTCATCTCATCCTGCGCAACCTTTCCGAGCATCAGCGCGTCCCCGGCTGCAACCGACGCAAGCATCAGACTCTGCAGCGCGATCGGAAGGGCAAGCCTTGCCAGATTCCTGTAAAATTCTCTCTTGTTTATCGCAACTTCCGTTCTCTTCTCTTTTTGCTTTTCCTCCATCATTGGACGCCCCTCATTCTCTGTATTTTTGTGCCTGTATCACCAGCCGGGAACACCGCCATCGTCTACCGTTCCCTGCGCACCTGGAAGATGTAGAACTTGAGATAATACGACTCGTCCGCATTCCACAGAATCGGATGATCCGCCGACTGCGTGCGGTACTCCACCTGGCGCAGGCGGCAGTGCACACTCTTTGCCGCCTGCGCGATCGTCTGTGTAAAGAGCGCGTAATCCATGAAATGCGAGCAGGAACAGGTCGCCAGAAATCCGCCGTCTTTCACGAGTTTCATCCCTCTCATGTTGATCTCGCGATACCCTTTTATGGCATTTTTGACAGAATTTCTTGACTTGGTAAACGCAGGCGGATCGAGGATCACGACATCATACCGGGCGTTGCGCTGCTCCAGCTCTGGCAGAAGTTCAAACACATCCGCACACTGAAACTTCACAACATCCTGCAGCTGATTCAGCGCCGCGTTCTTTTTGGCCTGCGCGATGGCGGTCTCTGACGCATCGACACCGAGCACACTTTTCGCCCCTGCAATCCCCGCGTTCAGCGCAAAGGACCCCGTGTGTGTAAAGCAGTCGAGAACCTCCGCCCCCCTGCACAGCTATTGGTGAGTCGTATACCCATGTGGCGCGGCCGACGATA
>CAMWOK010000323.1 GCA_947175845.1 uncultured Lachnospiraceae bacterium
GTCTTGGCAAAAGGCAGCCTATGTAAAAAGGAGACATTTCCTCTGTCATCCAGGTTTGGTGCAGCTCCCACCAGTCCCACAAAACCTTTTTCAGTACATGATGGATAATAAAAATATCCCAATAAAAACAGGACTTTGAGAAATACTGATTGTATGCGCTTTTTCTTATCACCTCTGATTTCGGCTTTTCTGCCTGCTCTTCGCCATAACTGTTGACCCCGCTTCGCTGCCAGTTATACACTGAGAGATAGGGATCTTTTTGGTAAATCCCCCAGCCATGATTCGTTCTTTCCATGGCTGTCACCAGCAGATACCTGCCGTTCCAATGGAGTTCCTCCGGGCGGCAAAAATACGTGTCTTTCTTATCGCATACATAGTCGCCCAGCACCAGATAAAGTTCCCTGAGCGGCTGCGGCAGCTTAAACCCCAGCCGTTTTTCTACTGTGTCTATTTCTTGTTTCGTGTAGATTTTGCCTGCTGCCAGTTTGGGCTGCCAGCAGAACTCCTTTATCAATTCCAGTTCTTCACGGATGGAGTACAATGGGCGTATTTCAAATTTGGGTTTTTCTTTTTTCCAGAACATCGGTCTGTTCTCCTTCCTCTGTCTTTGAGATTATGCGCTAAAATTCGTAGTATTCGGCAGCCTCTCAGCACATTCTTTGAGAAAATTGGGCATCAATTACCGATTCATTTTTTTCAATAGGTCCTCCGGGCAAAGTCAAACCGTTCCAGTCATCTTTTATCCTGTTTTGTAAAAGGTATTCATCCTTTTGATGAGTCAGGCATAAAACCGCTAATTCGACTGTTTCTGTTCTCTGCAAATGCTATAACCTTCATAATACCGCAAAAAGCGATTTCGTTATGCCGTTGAACCTGTGGCCGCCTCCATATCTCTACTGAATGGATTTTCTCAGTAAAAATGCAGCTGCAAATCGATCGTTTTGCGCCGTCACAGCAGACTCACTACCGGTTCCAGCCCAAGCTCCCGCAACCGCCGATACGACGCTTCGACTGCACAATCCCACAAACTTGAGGGATCATGGCAGTCCGACCCCACGATCGCGCGGACGGGAGCCTGCGCCGCCATCTCCCAGAATCCCGCGTGCGGATACTGATAGCGCACCCCGTCCGGATACTGTTTCTGTTCGCGGCGGAACCCGTTGGCATTGTACTCGAGAACTGTGTCTGTCGCCACCGCCGCATCAATGATAATGTCCGCGGCCTTCCGGCTGATATCATCCCACGCAAAAGGGTTGATCATATAGACATCTGGGTGCGCCACCGCCTTGAAATAGCCCGATCGCATCCCCTCCGCCAGCGTGTGCGCATATTCCAGACAGGACTCTGGCGCGGGCGCGCTGTAAATATTTTCTGTCCCGCCCTGCTGTGTCTTGTAATAGTGCTCTCCCATCAGCAGGTAATCCACCCCCCACTTTGTCAGAAGCTCCTCGTAATAATCGCAGTGCTCCGGCAGATATTCAATTTCCAGACCTTTCCACAAAATAATTTGAGACTGATATTTCTTTGTCAATGTATTTATCGTGTCCAGATAGTCCCCCAGCTCGCCAAAAGGCATACGCATTCCATAATCGCTCTCCGGAAACGGGGCATGGTCGGAGAAGCCCAGCTGGGAAAGCCCCTTTGCCAGCGCCTCCTTTACATAGTCTTCCTCTGTCCCGCCTGCATGGCGGCACCGCTGCACATGTGTATGAAAATTTGTTCGAATCTCCTTCATTTTTGTCTCCTCTCCTGTTTTTCCGCTGTTTATTTCCAGAAACCTTTCCAAAACATGGCTCCTGTTTCTTATCATAAACCACGGATTCCACAATAAATTTACAGTAACATCTCCTGTTTAGAAATGCAACAGGCAAATACTTTTGTGCAAAAACAAGCTTCAAGCAGACTTTCAGAAGATACATATCGTGGACATTTGATCAATATCAAATTTTTCCCTGAGGTTCATTCTAAGGAACAGTTAAGAAATGACAAAACAGTTCCTAATACACCGTTTTTATGGTAGGATAAAAGGGTATTAAAAAGAGAACGGCAGGTGACAACCCATGAATCTTGATTTTCACTCGGCGCAGGCGACGCGCTATCAGCAAGTGTACGACTATTACAGGGATCTGATCGTGACAGGGCGGCTGATGCCGGGGACGAAGATGCCTTCCATCCGGCGCTGCGCGGCTCAGTTGGGTCTGAGCCGCACAACGATCGAGACCGCTTATCTGTGCCTTGCCGCAGACGGGTACATTATCTCAAGGCCGCAGAGCGGCTACTATGTCACGGATAGAACAACCGTTTTTACCTCTGTTTCAAAAGCGGCCGCAGCGCAGTCCGATACTGCTTTGAAGAAAGATATTCTGTACAACTTTACCTCCAACAATGTGGACGCGGACAGCTTTGACTTCAATTTGTGGCGGCGCTACATCAAGAGCACGCTGCGGCAGGATGGAAAAATGCTGACCTACGGGGAACCGCAGGGCGAGTATGAGCTGCGCGAAGTCATCTGCCGCTATGTGACGAACAAGCGCAATGCTGTCTGCCGCCCTGAAAATATAGTGATCGGCGCCGGTTCGCAGGCGCTGCTCAACATCTTGTGCCCGCTGATCAAAAAACGCCAGACCGTGTGCTTCCGCGACACGCGGTTTCCGCAGGGCATGGTCATCTTTGCAGATTACGGGTTTGATGTTTTGAAAGAAAAAGAGAGTGCAAGCGTGCTCTACATGACGCCGTCCCACATGACCTCTCTCGGGGATGTGATGAGCGTGGAACGGCGGCTTGCGCTCTTAAAAGAGTGTGCAGCGTCCGACAAGCTGATCATCGAGGACGACTACGACAATGAATTTCGGTATTTCAGCAAGCCGATCCCCTGCCTGCAGGGGCTTGCGGGCGGTGAGAACGTGGTCTACCTGAGCACCTTCTCGAAGCTTCTTCTGCCCTCCATCCGCCTGAGTTTCATGATTCTGCCTGACTCCCTGCTGCCGCTGTATGAGCAGAAAAAGGCGCTCTACAACCAGACCGCCTCCAAGTCAGAACAGCTTGCGCTGTGCCAGTTTCTGCGCGACGGGCACCTCGACAGCCAGATTCGCAGACTCAAGCGGCTGTATCTGGGCAAAGCAAAAACCCTGTGCACGCTGCTCGAGGAAACCTTTGGCGCGCGGGCGCAGGTTTACACCGGGGAGTCCGTCTTTCTTGTACATTTAAAACTAAAATGCGCCCTGACGAGCGACGAGCTGCGCGACAGGGCGGCCGAAAAGGGGATTTTGGTCTTCGCCATCCACAGAAGTGACGAAAAAAAGGAAAGTTATGCACATATCGCGCTGTCGTGCTGCGAGGTTCCTGTGGAGAAGTTTGGGGCGGCGGTGGAAATGCTTCGTGAAACTGTGCTGCAATAATACAGTACTGCACAAATAACGCCGAATACAGCACCTGCTATTTGCGCCAGTACAAAGGACCGACATACCAGCTGCGACACAAGAAAACTGAGCTGCGCATTTATC
>CAMWOK010000324.1 GCA_947175845.1 uncultured Lachnospiraceae bacterium
TGCTTGCCCTCAAGGGGCCGACTGCCATGGGGATGGTGCAGTTTATGGACAGTGCGGCGTCCGGTGCGGCTGCTGATAACCAGTACCAGTTTGAGATTGTGGCGTCAGTGGACGAGGTGGCGCCCAAGCTCGTTCAGGGGCAGGCGGATATCGCGGCGGTTCCTGCAAACCTCGCCTCCGTGCTGTACAACAACACCGGGGGCGGCGTGCAGGTGCTTGCGGTGAACACGCTTGGCGTTCTCTACATCGTGGAGAGCGGGGACACAGTGACGGACATCGGGGATTTAAAGGGAAAGACAGTTTATGCGAGCGGGAAAGGCGCAACGCCCGAGTACGCGCTCAACTACATTCTCGCGCAGAATGGTATCGACCCGGAGAAGGACCTTGTGATTGAGTGGAAGAGTGAGCATGCGGAGTGTCTGGCGGCGCTGATGGCGAATGAGAATGCGATTGCCATGCTCCCGCAGCCTTTTGTGACGACCGCGCAGACAAAGAGCGACTCGATCAGGGTTGCGCTGGATCTCACGCAGGAGTGGGAGCGGCTTGGCACGGATTCTGCGCTGATAACTGGCGTGATCGTGGCGCGCAGCGCGTTTGCCGCGTCCAACCCGGGCGCAGTCGCGGCGTTTCTCGAGCACTATGAGACTTCCGTGAACTATGTCAATGAACATGTTGAGGATGCGGCAAAACTGATCGAAAAGTACGATATTGTCCCGGCGGCGGTCGCGGTGAAGGCCGTTCCGCAGTGCAACATTGTGTTTCTTTCGGGGGAGGCGATGAAGCAGAATCTCTCCGGCTACCTGGCGGTGCTTATGGATCAGAATCCGAAGGCTGTGGGCGGCGCGCTTCCCGCGGATGATTTTTACTATGTCCCGGAGTGACATCCGGCTCTGGGCAGTTCTGGTCTGGCTTGCCGTGTGGCAGGCGGTCAGTATGTGGCTGGACAGTGTTATTCTGCTGGTGCCGCCCGTGAAGGTGCTCGTCAGGCTTGCGCAGCTCATGTGGACAGCGCAGTTCTGGCAGGCCGCACTGTCCTCGGCGTTGCGCATCACGTCCGGCTTTCTGCTGGCGGTTCTGGCGGGGAGTCTGCTGGCGGCGGCAGCCTCGCGCAGCAGAAGGGTTCTGGAACTGCTTGCGCCGGTCATGCTGGCGGTCAGGTCCGTGCCGGTCGCCTCGTTCATCATCCTGGCGCTGATCTGGTTTTCCTCGCGGAACCTTTCGGTGCTGATATCATTTTTGATGGTTCTGCCTGTCGTATACACGAGCGTGCTTGGCGGGATCAAAGCTGTGGACGGGCAGCTTCTGGAGATGGCATCCGTCTTTCGCGTGTCTAAACTGCGCGCAGTGCGGTATATCTATCTGCCGCAGATTCTGCCCTTTTTTGATTCTGCGTGCAGTGTGTCGGTGGGGCTTGGCTGGAAAGCAGGCGTTGCCGCGGAGGTGATCGGTATGCCCAAAGGGTCAGTCGGAGAGCGCCTGCAGCAGGCGAAGGTGTATCTGGACACGCCGGATTTGTTTGCGTGGACCCTTGCGATTGTGGCGCTGAGCCTTTTTTTTGAAAAATTGATCTTGTTTTTCGTCAAGAATGCAGTGCCGCGGCTGTG
Organism: uncultured Lachnospiraceae bacterium; assembly: GCA_947175845.1. Classification (GTDB taxonomy): domain Bacteria; phylum Bacillota; class Clostridia; order Lachnospirales; family Lachnospiraceae; genus COE1. Next base: position 1,605 of record CAMWOK010000324.1, read on the forward strand.
GAGAATGAGAGTGTGAGGTGCGGAAACAGGGGCGCGGCCAGGGCGTGCGCCGGGGAAATCAGGTAGAGGTATGGAAAAGATAGCGATTGTGGGTCTGTCGAAATCCTTCGGTGGGAAAACAGTTTTCAGGGAGTTGAATCTGACGCTCGACAGCGGCGGGAAAACCTGCATCATGGGGCCGAGCGGCGCGGGAAAGACGACACTGCTGCGTATCCTGATGGGGCTTGAGTGCGCGGATGGCGGCATCGTGACCGGGCTGGAAAAGAAACGGTTCAGTGCGGTCTTTCAGGAGGAGCGGCTGTGTGAGTACATGACGGCGCCGGACAACATCCGGCTTGTGGCTCCGGCGGCACAGAGTCAGACAATCCTGCGGGAGCTGGCCTGCCTTGGCATGGAAGACTGTGACAGCCTGCCGGTTTCTGCGCTCTCGGGAGGGATGCGCAGGCGGGTGAGCATCCTGCGGGCGCTGGCTGCGGATTATGATGTGCTGTTTCTCGACGAGCCGTTTAAGGGGCTTGACGATGCGGTCAAAATGCAGGTCATCGCGCATGTGCGCGAGAGGACCGCCGGAAAGACGGTTCTGTTTGTCACGCATGACAGGGCGGAGGCGGAGGCACTCGGGGCAAAGCTTGTCATGCCCTTTTACACACGGGAACCCGTCGGCGAAAGCTGACGGGTTCCCGTGTGTTTTTTCCTGTTATACGGTCATAGAATAGGCCGCAAGATAGATCATCGTCAGGAAAATCGCAATCAGAAGTGCAAGGATGGATGCGACCAGACCGCCGATTGCCATGCCGGATTTTACCTTGCGGGAGAGCCCGATGGCGGAACAGATAATTCCGGCGATTGATAAAATCAGATTCCAGACAGGTATCCAGCACCCAAGCAGGGCAAAAATTCCGACAACCAAGCCGCTGATTGCCATGTTATTGTTTTTCATTGGCATGGTATCGTACACGACAGCCCTCGGGGGCTGGGGAGTGTTTGGCTGCTGGTAATTCTGGTTTTGGCCGTAAGGCTGATTTTGTTCGTATGTTTTATTTTCTTCCATAATGACGCCAGCCTCCGCGTTAGATCATGCTGCGCAGGTACATCACACCAAACATCATGGCGATTTGGATGACGATCGAGATGACCAGAAGTGCGACGGCGACCCCGGTCTTTTTGTCCAGCGTGGCCTTCACAGCAAATATACTGCAGAAGACTCCAATACACATACCAAGAATCCCGGCAAAGAAAAATCCGCCAAGACAGCTGATACCGACTAAGATCCAGATCCACGCAGGCACGTTGCTCACCGGTTCATACGGCTTGCCATCATCCAGAAATACACCGTTTACAGCGAGTCTGATATTGTTTCCGATCACGACAAGGTTGCACACAGTGCCAGGCAGATTGATCTGATAGTCCACCACGACAATGAACCAGTTACTTGACTTGAGCTTGTAGCTGTCGTTGTCGACCAGGACCTTGTTGCCGCCGAATCCGCCCAGTTTACACTGTACCTTGTGGACGGCTCCGGTACTGTCAGTTACATTCCATTCTTTCTTCATTTGTTCCCCTCCTTATGCAATCGTTTGTTTAGAAACTGTTGAAAATTGTATTGACGCATCCTGCTTTTTCTACAGCTCCTCAGATGGCAGAACGGTTGTTTTGCACTGTGCAAAGTGAACCATCCTGCGAATATTCGACAGATTGCATCTCGTAATATGAAATGATAGCTGCTAATTTTTCCTGCCAAGAGGCTAAAAAGAATTAAACAACTGCTTGTAGTTACTGTAATATACTATAACATCCTGTGAATTTTTTCAAGTATCTGTTGCATGTCGGCCGCAAGATTATTTTCATGCACAATAAACTTTTGATGGTTTGCCACAGTGAGCGTGCCTGCG
>CAMWOK010000325.1 GCA_947175845.1 uncultured Lachnospiraceae bacterium
TAAAGTATTGATTTTTCAAGGTTCAGCACACCAAATGGTGTGGGAAGTTTGAGTATTTTATCAATACTTTTCTGTCTATTTTTGTCTTCACCATCATATATACCCCCTATACCAATTATTTAAAGTACCAGTACGAACTATCATGGTAGCACATCGAATGCTCTTAAATTGATTTTTGACGGTATCTGTGCTATAGTTACAAGGAAAGAAATTAAGAAAATAAGCAACTGATATATGCTGACTTGTCAACTGTGTGAGAAATAACCCAATAACAAAGTCTATCCTAACCCAATATAACACAAAGACTATTCACCTGCCCGAAAGAACCATACTGCGATAAATAAGGATGTGATCTCGTGACAGACAACGGACCAAAAACACTGTACATAACTGACCTCGACGGCACACTGCTCCACCGCGACGAGCGCGTCTCGGCGTGGAGCCGCGACACGCTGAACCGCCTCGTCAGCGAGGGAATGCTGTTCTCCTACGCCACGGCGCGCTCCATCTTCACAGCCAGCGTTGTGACGCAAGGGCTGACGCCCAGGCTTCCTGTGATTGTCAACAACGGAAGCTTTATCATGGATGCCCGGACGCGGGAACGGATTGTGGTCAATCGGTTTACCGACAGCGAAGCGCGCGATATCTATGCGGCGCTGCGCCGGCATCAGATTGCGCCGCTCGTGGATGCCATCATCGGCGGCAAGGAAAAATTCTCCTACGACGCGCGCATGATCAATCCCGCGCTTGCGGAGTTTGTCGCGGCGCGCAAACACGACGGGCGCGACAATCCCTTAAATGGCACAAGTGTCATATTACAGGGCAGGGTATTTTATTTCACCTGCATCGGCGAGGAGGAAAAACTCCGGGCCGCATACGCGGAACTGAAAGAAACATACAACTGTATCTTTCAGTTTGATATCTACTCCCACGAGCCATGGCTGGAAATCATGCCGGATACCGCGTCGAAATCGCACGCAATTTTGCAGTTGAAGGCGCTCTGCAATTGTGACAGGGTTGTCGTTTTTGGAGACGGCGCAAACGACATCCCCATGTTTGAGACTGCGGACGAAGGCTATGCCATGGCCAATGCCATTGATGCCCTCAAGCAGATTGCAACTGCTGTGATCGACAGCAATGAGGACGACGGAGTTGCGAGATGGCTCGCAGAAAATGCGCGGCTGGGCATGTGAATGCGTAATCTGCCGCGCATTTATATATCTGGATTGTCCAATTTTAATAAATCCTGTAATGTCAGTTCATTTTTATGTACTTTAGACACTCTTCGATACTCCTGCATTGCATTTTTTAATGTATCTAAATCCGCAAAATACTGACGAACAAAGTCGTAGCTTTTTACTTCTTTATACTTCAGAATACTTTTGCAAAATATGCTTGGTTTCATTCCGGAACGCTTAAATGCCTTGTATTTTCCTTCATTAAAAATAATCAGCATCTCAATTTCAGGCGCAGTCACTACATTTACCACATCAATCTTGGGCTGATAGGCTTTGCTCAGTTTAAAATTCTCGCTTCGAGAATCCAAAATGCGGTACACTGTAATTTTTTCCCTGAACCCTTTCTTCAAATATTTATTCTCAAACTCTTTTGCACTCCTGCAGCGCAGCACTGCCTCCTCAATCAGCTGATCTCTTTCAAAGTTCAACAGATGATTGTCAAGCAACAAATCCAATATTGCCCTCTCGGCGCCTCCTTCGCAGATACACGCCAGATACTTTGCCATTTTAATCCTCCTCCATGGTCATCAAAGCCTTTTTCATAGCAATGTAGGACTCATATGTCGGCACTGTCCCATCAAGGTAATCGCTGTCGTATACTTCACTTTTTTTCATATCATTCCTTTTTAACAGTTCCGACAGATTTGTTGCACAAATTCCATCTCTGTTCTTTACAATGTAAATACTATCATTTCTGTCAAACTGGTCTAGCAGTTCGGAGTAATGCGTGGAGAAAATAAGGACCGCACCATTTTTATTTACTTTCCTATCCATAAACAGCCTGATTAATGTCGCAGCAATCTCTTTATTAAAATGATTTTCCAGCTCGTCAACAACAAGGTATCCGCTCTCGCAGAACACAAAAACAGCCCGCATGAACACACTGATCCCTTTTATTGTGCCGGAGGAAAGATACTTGTTCAGCTCGATTGGATGATTCAACAATATTTCGTCTTTCCCCATGAATTTCAGCCGGATCTCTATTTCCTTCCCATCCTTCTCAAAGCTCAGATACTCAATACTCGAATCCAAAAAAGCTAAAATTTCTTTAGGATAATGCCCCAAAACATCCAACATATTGTAATCTGTCAACCGCGCCATATCACACAGCGACACCTTCGTCCCCAACTTTTTATTAAACGCAATCATAATACTCATGTCGTCCGGCAAAAACTGCTCATTCCGGTCCCTCTTTATATCCAAATCAGACTCTTTAAAATCATAGATACTCTTTTTGGTTTTCACTCTGTTAATATGTTTAGACCACAGCGTTTCATCCGTAATGATCAGCTGTTCATTCTCAACCGCAGAATCCGCCCTTTTGCATATCTCTGTACGCAATTTATACACAGATTTGTCATGATAAAAATATGTGGTAAACAGTGCCTTCTCCCCTTCTGCCAACCCGTCAAGAACCTCTCTGGACGGAATGCCGTTAAGCGGTTCATTCCTCAACAGAGACAGCGCAAAGGAAATTGCTTTTAGTATCGTCGTCTTGCCCGAAGCATTGATACCAATAAAGGAAATGACCTGATTAGTGTATATATTAGAGAACACATTGCACAGCTGCTGTGTGTCATCCGCATCAACACGCTGCTGTGCAACAAAATCTATGCTCAAAGCATCTTTCAAATTAGGATGTCCTTCCACCTGCAGTCTCAATATTTTCATATCCATTCTCCTAAATTATTATCAATTTTTCCGTTATTATTCTCTATTGTATATCATTTTCCCCTTATTATCAATAATTATTCACAGAAAATGCGTTGTTATATTACAATCCTTAAAAAAGCACAACAATTGACGTTTTCACTGTTTTTATGCAGACAAAATCAATCCCAGATCTCCGTAAATTCAACCACCTCACCGTCACATACAATCGTGACCTGTCCGTTGTCGGGCAGAGACAGCAGCACATTGCCGTAATCCTTCTTTTGCAGCCGCACGATCTCGACGCGCCAGCCTTCCTTTGTGCGTTTTGGATGAAAAGCGTAGCTCCACGCAAAGCCATAGAACCGGATGTACTGTCTTTCGCCGGCGTGGATGACATACCATTCCCGGATATCACACGCATCCATCTTCTTGGCGGCATCTGCGGGAAGCTCTTGCGCGGTGACGCGGAACACATCACTGGCAGCCTCAAATTCCTTTTCGTCGAAAACGGCCTCTGGTTCTTCCGATTCCGGTGCCTGTCCCGGCGCGCCTTCGTTCTCTTCCACGCCAAAGACTGCCGCCATATCCTCCGCGCCAAAC
>CAMWOK010000326.1 GCA_947175845.1 uncultured Lachnospiraceae bacterium
AAATGAGTCAGCCGCAGAATCCGAATCCGCAGCAGGGCCAGCCGCAGATGCCGCCACAGAATCAATACCCGTATCAGAATCCGCAGAATCCGTATCCTTATCAGAATCTGCAGCCGATGCAGAATGCAGATGTAAATCTGCCGGAGGACAACGGGAGCAGCGGCGAGACTTCACGGTTTGGCTCCGTGTGGGACAGAAATGTGAACGGGGGCCGCGATAACGGGAATCAGAACCGCGATAACAGATGGTAAATACAGAGGGAGTACACATCGAAAGCGTGTACTCCCTTTATATGCAGTATGTATGTGGGAGACAATCACCGGGACGGACAGTGTACAGCAGCGAATGAAACGGTATAGAGTGGGATATCAGGAAGGAGATGCAGGGATGCAAGAGACAGAACACTCAAAAACAGAAGAGCGAAAGACAGCAGAATCTGTGTTGAAGGATGCGGATGTTGAGGGAGCACAGGACGCGATAACAGGGACAGAGCACCCGGAATCCGACAGCAAAGAGTTCGATGTGAAGGAAGAGCTTCACAAACTTCCAAACAAGCCGGGCGTCTACATAATGCACGACGCGGACGACACCATTTTATATGTGGGAAAGGCAAAGAACCTGCACAGCAGAGTCCGATCCTATTTCAAGGAAAATATCGGCCGCGGGCCGCAGATCGACAAGATGGTGTCGCTGATTGCGCGGTTTGAGTACATCGTGACGGACTCCGAGCTGGAGGCGCTGGTGCTCGAAAACAATCTCATCAAAGAGTACGCGCCCAAGTACAATACCCTGTTAAAAGACGATAAAACCTATCCATATATCAAGGTGACGCTGGGGGAGGAGTTTCCGCGCGTCATGTCGGTGCGCCAGATGAAGAAGGACAAGGCAAAATATTTTGGCCCGTTCACGAACGGTGGTGTGAAAGAGAGCATTGATCTGATCAACCGGCTCTATCAGCTGCGCACGTGCAACAGGAAGCTGCCGCGCGACTGCGGCAAGGAGCGGCCCTGCCTCAATCATCATATCGGCCAGTGCTGTGCGCCCTGTCAGGGCACGGTGTCCAGGGAAGCCTACGCGCAGCAGATTGACAGGGCGATCGATTTTCTCAATGGAAAGCAGCAGCCTGTCCTAAAGGAATTGAAAGAAAAGATGCAGCTGGCGTCCGAGAAGATGGATTTTGAGGAGGCAATCCGATACCGGGATCTGATAGAGAGTGTGAAAAAGGTCAGTGAGACACAGAAGATGTCGGACAATGTGGGGGAGGACAAGGATATTATCGCGCTTGCAATCGACGGAAACGAGACGGTTGTGCAGGTATTTTTTCTGCGAAACGGCAAGCTGATCGGCAGGGAGCATTTTTACATGGTGCAGGTTGAGGAACTCACGGCAGACAATATACTGACGAGCTTTGTCAAACAGTTCTATGCAGGGACACCGTTCATCCCGCGGGAGATTATGCTGCAGGAGCCGATCGGGGACATGGAGCTGGTGGAGTGGTGGCTGACAGGCAGAAAGGGATCACGCGTACATCTGCGTGTGCCGCAAAAGGGCGCGAAGGAACGGCTCGTGGATCTGGCGGCGCGCAATGCCCAGCTTGTCCTGAGCCAGGACAGAGAGCGCATCAAGCGCGAGGAGGGCAGGACGATCGGCGCGGTGAAGGAGATTGAGGAACTGCTCGGGATTCACCCGCTCACCCGCATGGAGGCATTTGACATCTCCAACACCAGCGGGTTTGCCAATGTCGGCTCCATGGTCGTATATGAGAAGGGGAAGCCCAAGCGCAGCGATTACCGGAAATTCCGCATGAAGACGGTCGCGGGGCCGGATGACTACGCCTGCATGCAGGAGGTGCTGACGAGGCGCTTTCAGCATGGATTGGCGGAGCGCGAGGAGATGCTGCGCGACAAGAACAGCGTCGGCGAGGATTTCGGCAGTTTCACCAAGTTTCCGGATCTGCTGCTGATGGACGGCGGCCGCGGGCAGGTCAACATTGCGCTGCAGGTTTTGGAGGAACTTGGCATCAACATTCCGGTCTGCGGCATGGTGAAGGATGACAACCACCGCACGAGGGGGCTGTATTTCAACAACGTGGAACTTCCGATCGACACGCACAGCGAGGGCTTTAAGCTGATCACGCGCATTCAGGACGAGGCGCACCGCTTTGCGATCACGTATCACAGGTCGCTTCGCAGCAAGGCGCAGATACACTCTGTGCTCGACGAGATACCGGGTGTGGGGCCAAGCCGCAGGAAAGCGCTGATGAAGTACTTTAAGTCGATTGAGGAGCTCCGTGCGGCCGATACCGCCAAAATCTCCGAAGTTCCGGGGATCACGGCGAAAGTTGCCGAGGAGATCCACCGGTTTTTCCAGAAGGGAGACTGACAGCAGCGGATGAAAGCCTGCTGTCTCAGATCCCAGCCTTCTCGGCAAAGTATTGTCGTCTGGCTATCAGAGCGGATCTGGTCTCCTCTGGAAGGGACTGCAGAATGTCTGTGTAATTCATGTTCATCAGGGATTGCTTTTGCAGCGCAATCTGAAAGAGCTGTTCGTTCAGCCAGTCCTGCCACAGCGCATTGAACAGGGTATGGCTGTCCGTGTAACAGACGGACTTGCCAAATCCATAGGCTTCATTGTAGTAGGAGAGCCTCACGAATCCGTATTTTCCGGCATCTGTTATTATGATACCGTCATCCTCCCGCTTAAATTCTGCAAAAACTGCCGCAATTCTGCGGCATTTTTCATGTTCATTTTCAGTGATATAGGCATTGCATTTCATGTTTCGTTTCCTTTTCTAAACGGATTGTTATCAGGTTTACGCGGCGGTTTCCCCACCGCATTTTTTTGTGTGTAAAATATATTTATTATAATATGCCGTCACTATGCCGTCAACTAAAATTTTTGCCGTCACTTTAAAGGTATAATGATGTCAAAATGTTTTTAAAAGGAGTATTTTGACATGACAAAGCAAAACGTTAAGTTTACATTTCGGATAGACGATGAAACTTTGAGCAAGTTTCGCTACATTGCAGAGTATAATGCGCGATCTGCGAACAGGGAGCTGGAGGTTCTTGTAAAAAGGCATATTGCGGAGTTTGAGAAGGAGCAGGGAAAGATAACCACATTTTCATAAAAGGACTATTTTCAGTCCCATTATATCACAGTTTTCTCATAAAATAAATAAAAAAATGGACTGATTTGGGTTCGGGAAGCGTGATGTAATGGAACAGAAGATAAAGCAGGATACAACTGGGGTGATCGGTGTTAATATCCGAAGAATCCGAAAGAGAAAGGGGATCGGACAGGTGGAGCTTGTGCGGATGATGAATCTGCGGGGGATTCCAATTACAAGGGAGTGCCTTGTCAAGATTGAGCGAGGGGTTCAGCATGTACAGCTGCAGCAGCTTCGTGCGATCAGAGATGTGCTGGATACAACCTATGAGAAATTGTTAGATTAGGATTTGTAGGAAAATAAGTGATGCAGCTTGC
>CAMWOK010000327.1 GCA_947175845.1 uncultured Lachnospiraceae bacterium
CGGATACTTTTCTTAAAACTGATATTTCCCGGATTCAGATATATTCCCATAAAACCCCTCTTTTCGCCCAGGCGCACAAATTTTCCACATCACAATGCCATACTCTCAATACAGAGATCCCCCATGTCAGAAGCATACCTGAAAAATCGTCCCTGTCCCCTGCATTCGCCACTTTGCATGATTTTTATCCATCTTTATATCTTTATTATATGAGAGATGACTCATTTTAACAAGAAAAATCTATATCAGGGACACGCTAGTCCGCCTCCCGGACAGAGAAAAGCGCAACAATATTGTACAATTGTATGCGCATATAGTTATAGAATATGATTTTAAAAGTTAATATAATACTGTTATAATACATTGATATCGTGCGCTGTCACAAAACAATGCCAGCCAGATAAATAAAATACGGTTAACAGCTAACACATGATAAGAGCTTGCCCGAATGGCCGTCTAAAGCATCTGGTAATCCCGTCTGCTGCATCCGGCATTCCCAATGCAAGACATCGCAATTGAAATGGAGGAACCATCATATGAAATTCTGGAAAGATAACCAGTCCCTGATGTGGAAGCACCAGTATGAGACCGTTTGCATCACACCGTGGGGCAAAAATGCACTGCGCGTCCGCGCGACAAAATTTCCCAATTTTACACAGAACACCTGGGCGTTGGAGGAGCCGATATCGGATACCGCCGCCGAGAGCACTGTCGAGATATCAAGTGCACAATCTCCCAAGGCAGCCAGCGCCTCCATCTCAAACGGCCGGCTCTGCATCCAGGTCGATTCCGCGGGCATCATGACCTTCTGCCGCGACGGGCAGAAATTCCTGAAAGAATATCACCGGGACTATGACCAGCCCTCGTGCCGCGAGAGCAGATGCCTCAAGATCCGCGGACGGGAGTACCGGGCGATTGTCGGCGGCGACTATGCCATGAAGGCGCGCTTTGAGAGCAATGACAGCGAAAAAATCTATGGAATGGGACAGTATCAGCAGCCTTATCTCAACCTGAAAGGCTGCACGTTGGAACTTGCGCAGCGCAATTCCCAGACCTCCATCCCGTTTGCCGTGTCCAGCCTGGGTTATGGTTTTCTGTGGAATCATCCGGGCGTGGGAAATGTGGTGTTTGGCAGAAACTATACCGAGTGGGAAGCGAAGGCTGCAAAGCAGCTGGACTACTGGATTACCGTGGATGACGGCCCGGCGCAAATCCTTGAAAATTACACCGAAGTGACTGGAAGAACACCCATGATCGACACGGCACTTTTGGGGCTGTGGCAGTGCAAGCTGCGCTACCGGACGCAGGACGAGGTGCTGGGCGTGGCAAGAAAATACCAGAAGCTTGGAATACCACTGGCCGTGATTGTCATTGACTTTTTTCACTGGACGAGACAGGGCGACTGGAAATTCGACAAAGAATACTGGCCCGACCCCAGGGCCATGTGTGATGAACTGCATGACATGGGCACAAAAGTCGTTGTGTCTGTGTGGCCCACCGTCGATAAAAAGAGCGAAAACTTCGCGGAGCTTTTAGATCGCGGTCTGCTGATTCAGACGGAGCGCGGCAGCAACCAGACATACGAGTTTCAGGGAGACTGCCTGACCATCGACGTCACCAACCCGGAGACGCAGGCTTATTTGTGGGAAAAATGCAGGAAAAATTATCGTGATTACGGCATTGACATGTTCTGGCTCGACAACGCGGAGCCGGACTACGGCGCATATGACTATGATAACTATCGGTACTATCTGGGCACGGGTCTTGAGGTCAGCAACCTTTATCCGAAGCTTTACACAAAAACCTTTTACGAGCAGACAAAAGCGCTCTCGCTCGTGCGCTGCGGCTGGGCGGGCAGCCAGAAATACGCGGCGCTTCTCTGGTCCGGAGATATTCCGAGCACCTTCGAATCCCTCAGGGATCAGCTCAGCGCGGGGCTCAACATGGGACTTGCCGGAATCCCGTGGTGGACGACCGACATTGGCGGTTTTATGACAGATGATGCTGCGGACGCAGACTTTCGCGAACTTCTGCTGCGCTGGTTCGAGTTTGCCGTGTTCAGCCCGATACTGCGCATGCACGGCGACCGCGGTCCCCACGATATCCCGCCGCTCTCCGACAAGGAATGGGGCGGCGGAAGCCTGTTCACCGGACACCCCAATGAACTCTGGAGTTACGGAGAGGAGGCGTTTGCCGTCATGAAAAAACAGCTGGATCTGCGGCTTTCCCTCCGCCCCTACATCGAACAGCTGATGCGGGAAGCATCCGAGACCGGCGCGCCGCTGCTCCGCACAATGTTCTATGAGTTCCCGGACGACGCGCACTGCTGGGAGCTGGACGATCAATATATGTTCGGAAATCAGTATCTCGTCGCACCGGTACTGCAGGCCAGACAGCGCGAGCGCGAAGTCTATCTGCCAGCGGGCCAGTGGAGGCAGCTTGCCGACAGCCAGGTTTTCGAGGGTGGTCAGACGCTGCTCTGCCCCGCACCGTTAGAACAGATCCCGGTTTTTGAGCGGCTTACTCCTTCGTGCGGTCCTCTGCATCGATCATAGCAGACGCTCCCACACCTCCTCAGAAAAGCCCGGACAAACACCGTTGTCGGTGACGAGCAGAGGACGCTTTACCAGCATACCGTCCGTGGACAGCAGCTGGTACTGCTCCTCCTCGCTCATCCCGAGCAGCTTATCCTTGAGTTTCATTTCCTTGTATAAATTACCGCTGGTATTAAAAAAACGCTTTAGCGCAAGCCCGCTCTTCTCATGCCACTGGCGCAGTTCCTCAGCCGTCGGGTTCTCCTCCTTGATGGGGCGTATCTCAACTGCATACCCCGCCTCCTCCAACCACTTCTGCGCTTTCTTGCAGGTGGTGCACTTCTCATAACACAATATCACTGGTTTCATTGCTTTCTCCTTTTTCTAATCAGTTAATCGTCGATGCCAAACACAAACTCCAATTGATCCTCCGCGATGTCAAGCCTATCCTCAAGCAGTTCCAGTTCGCGCTCAAGCTGCTTGTATGCATCCCTTGTCAGGGACTGCCGCTTGTACAGATATTCCAGCTCATCCTCGTGCTGGTCGAGCAGATCGTCAATCCGCTTCTCCTCCTGCTTCAGGGCAAAAAACTGTTCCATATCCTCGGAGGCATTTCCCCCTGGCACAGCTGCGTCCACCTTTGCCGCAAATGCATTCACCTGACTTTCAAGCTCCTCCATGGTGTATGTGGTCGCTGCCGCTGCAAAAGCGCCCTGCTGACTTGATGCACTGCCGCTTGCAGCAGAACTGGACGGCGTGTGGCTGGCACTTCCGGCACTCGCACTATTCTGTGACGGCTGAGCATTCCCGGCACCTGTGTCATTCTGCGACGGCTGGGTATTTCCGGCGCTTGTTCCGCTATCGGACGGCTGTCCATTTCCGACATTTGTGTCATTTTGCTGCGGCTGATTTCCGACAGCTGCGTCATTTTGTGATGACTGATTT